>JAYTDE010000566.1:0-2443 GCA_043736195.1 Burkholderiales bacterium
GCGCTCGCCGGATCCAGACTTGGCAACTATTGGAAATACCGGGTTGGCGACTGGCGGATCATTTTCGACATCGAGGACACGCGGATCGTGGTGCGCGTGCTGAGGATCGGCAATCGTCGCGAGGTTTATCGCTAGCAAGCAGCGGGTCCAAACAAGCTTGGGCTCCGAATGATCTCCGAACCCTGTTTGTTGCCGGAAGCCATCTAAATGGGGCCAAAGTGATGATTATTGGGGTAATGATGTGAATAAATACCCCAATTAAAGGTAGCATTACCCCATTGCGCCCGAAGAGATAATCCATGAAGTCGCTCTCGCCCGATTACCTCGCCAAGCTGCGCTTTGACGCTCAGCAACTGGCGACACTGCGTGCCTTGGGTGAATACCGCGGCAAGCAGCAACTCTACGTCTCGCAATCGCCCGAGGTCTTGAGCGACCTGCGCCAGGTGGCAGTCATCGAATCCACCGAGTCATCGAACCGGCTTGAAGGCGTGGTGGTAGCAGCGCATCGATTGAAATCCCTGGTACTCAAGAACGCGACGCCAAAGAGCCGTTCCGAGCAGGAAATCGCGGGTTACCGAGACGCCCTCGGTCTGATTCACGAAAGCGGTAAGCAGATGCCCTTTACCGCAGGCACTGTCCTGCAATTGCATGGCATTCTGTACCGCTACATGCCGCAACCGGGCGGCCACTGGAAGGCCTCCAACAACGACATCGTCGAACGCCATCCCGATGGCAGTTCGCGCATCCGCTTCCGCCCGGTTGCCGCGCATCTCACTCCCATCGCGATGCAAGACCTGATTTCGCGGTACAGCACCGCACTTGATCAACACCTGGCCGACCCTCTGGTACTGGTGCCACTGGCGATACTCGACTTTCTTTGCATCCACCCTTTCCCGGACGGCAACGGGCGCATGGCGCGCTTGCTGACGCTGCAGTTGCTCTACCACTTCGACTACGCCGTTGGCCGATACATCAGCCTTGAGCGCATCTTCGAGGAATCGAAAGAGAGCTACTACGAAACGCTGGAAGCCAGTTCGCACCTGTGGCACGAAGATGCGCACAACAGCGCCCCATGGCTTGACTATTTCTGGGGCGCCCTCATCCGTGCCTACAAGGAGTTTGAAGACCGGGTGGGTACGATTCAGCGTGGACGTGGCGCCAAGGGTGATCGGGTACGTGCCGAAATCTTCAAACGCCACTCTTCGTTTTCAATTTCCGAGATCGAAGAGGCCTGCCCCGGCGTCAGCCGCGACATGGTGCGGGTAATTCTGCGCTCGATGAAAGCCGAGGGGTTGATCGCACCGATGGGCAAGGGACGAGCTGCCCGTTGGGAAAAGACGCGGTAGCCAGAATCCGTGATGTCGCCCGCTGACGAGCCGAAGATCGCCATGCTCCAGCGTTTTGCCACACTGGTCGCCGCGTTCCACACCTTCATCGCGGATGAAACGACTACTCGATCACCTCGTCGGCGCGCACCAGGATGGCCGGCGGAATTTTGACGCCCATTGCCTTGGCGGCTTTCAAGTTGACGACCAGTTCGAAATGGGTCGGCTGTTCGATCGGCAGGTCGCCCGGCTTCGCGCCCTTGAGAATCTTGGAAATATAGACCGCCAACCCGCGGTACACGATCGGGAGGTTCGGCCCGTAGGACAGCAGGCCGCCGTTGTCCGCGAATGTCCGGAACGGCGAGATGGCGGGCAGGCGATGCGTGGCTAGAAATTCGGCAATTGCCTTGCCGGATTGGTTGATCAACGGTGAACCCAACTGCACGAGCGCTTCGGGCCTTTCTTTCAGGCCGGCATTGAGCGCACTCTGAATCCCGGCCGCATCGCGAAATTCGAGGACCTGAAGACTGACACCCATCGTTTTCGCCGCGGCCGTGATGGCGGCAATCTGGTACGGGCCGGTACTGGCGTCGCGCAGCACCGCGATGCGTCGTGCGCCCGGCACGATTTCCTTCACCATTTGCAGCCACTTGCCCGCCAGGTCGGCGTGATTGAGAAACAAGCCGGTTAAGTTTCCGCCCGGCTTCCCCAGATTGGTGGCCAGGCCGCCGGCGACCGGATCGGTCTCGAGGTCCTGCGCGACGATGGGCACAACCCGGGTTGCCGCCGCCGCCGCCCTCACCGCAGGTGGGGCAACCGCCACGATGATGTCGACCTTTTGCAAAACCAGTTCCTGCGCAAGACCTGGGAGCGCGTCGGGCTTTCCCTGCGCCCAGCGTTCTTCGATCCTGATGGTTTCGCCTTCGATGTAGCCACTGGCGCGCAAGCCTGCCCGCAATCCTTCAAATGCCGAGCTGGGGCCGGTGACGGCCCCTCTGGTTCCGGGATTGAGCCAACCGATGACCGGAATTTTCCGCGCCTGCTGTGCGTGCGTGGCAAGCGGCGCGGCGCCAAGCGCGGCCAAGGCAAGTACGGTGTCGCGTCGGTTCATCTGGTCC
>JAYTDE010000567.1:0-2066 GCA_043736195.1 Burkholderiales bacterium
CGTTGTGGGTGATTCCGGGCGCGCTGCTGTTCCTGGGCGAGCGCATCACCCCGCTGCGCGCGGCCGGCGTGGCCTTGGGCATGGGTGGCTTGGCGGTGATGTTCAATCCGCTCACCTTCGACTGGGGCGATCGCCGCGCCCTCATCGGCAACGGCCTGATCCTGCTATCGGCGTTTTGCTGGGCATTGAGCATCATCCACACGCGCGCACACCGCTGGGTGTCGACGCCGTTCCAACTGGTGTTCTGGGAAGTGCTGCTGGCGACGATTCTGCTGACCGCCTTGGCGCTGGCATTCGAAGGCCTGCCGCACATCGACTGGAACTTGCGGCTGGTGCTGCTGTTTCTCTATGGCGGTGTGATCGGCGTGGCGCTTGGTTACTGGGCGATGGCGATGGTCAATCGCAGCCTGCCGGCGATCACCACTTCGCTCGGCATCCTGGCCACGCCGGTGGTGGGGGTGCTGGCATCGCTTGTGGTGTTGGGCGAGCCGCTGAGCCTTGCGTTGCTGGTGGCGCTGGCGATGATCATCGGCGGGATCGCGCTGGGGACTGTCGCTGGGAACCAGGCGCCTGCCAGGTAAGGCTTGCTGATTGGTACCGCATCAGCGTGTAGCGTGTGCCGCGCCCCTGGCAGACGGGTGAATGATTTCAATCCAGAGGTGCTCAATGGCGACCCGGACTACGCTATTCGTAGAGCCGCACCACTGAGCGCGGAAATGAATCGGAGGTGCGCGTTCCTTGGGCCAATGCCGTTTCGCCGACAGACCTTTTGCGTGTTCACGGCTTGGCCTTCGCGCTCTTTCTTGCCTTGTAAGACGCTGCTTTCGGCTCAGCCGCCATCAGCATGGTCGCGCGCTCACCGATGGGATATTTCTCCATCGGCTTGAACTTGAACGAGACAACAACCCGCGACCCCAGCTTGTTGACGATGCCTATCAAGCGGTCGAGGGTAAAGCGCTTCAGATTGGCATTGCGGATACGCGAAAAATCGGCGGCGGCGATGCCGGTGCGCTCGTGCGCCTGACGGACGGTGAGCTGTTGCCGATCCAGTGTTTTGATGATCTCGGATGCCAGCAGATCTTTCAGCAACAGCGCATCGGCGTTGTCATGGCCGAAATCACGATACAGATTACCGCTGCCATGGACGACTTCGAGTGGTTCAGGTTTGATCACTTTGACTCCCTTAGTGATTTCAGCCGCTGCTTGATCAAGTCGATCTCGTGTTTCGGCGTTTTGATTCCCTGCGTGGATTTTTTCTGGAACGCGTGTACCACCCAGAGCGCCTCGCCGATCCGCACTGCATACACCACGCGAAACGCACTGCCCGTGTGGCGCAACGCGATCTCGAACACACCCGAACCCATACCGCTCATCGGTTTGGCGCTATCGGCCTTGGCGCCGTCAGTCGCGATATGCAGGGCTGAGAAGAAAACCTTCTGCGCGTCAGCCGGAAAGGCGTCAAACGATTTGCGTGCAGCGCCAATCCATGAGATAGGGCGGGTGTTGTGGAGCATCGACGGCCATGGATATGTTTGTAGTCGTATTTGACAACATCGGGGCTGAAATTGCAAGCCTGATCGAAACAAGATGTACGCAAATTCCACATGTGAAACAGAGTTGTTTTAAAACAATTCCGTTTCAAACTTTTTGGGCTGCTGTGGTGGCTACGGCGCTTTCCAAAAGCCGGATAGGGCTCAGCTCACGCGCTTTTGCGCACAGCATCCTTCACAAATCGAATCGGCACTTCCCGCACCGGTTGGGGCGCGACGCCATGCCTGCCCAACGCGCGGTCGAGATTCTTGCCTTCCGGGTCCGCCAGCGCCGCCTCACGTGCGGCAAAGATCGCATCTGCCTTCGCTTCGTCGCCAGCCACAGCCTTGCCTTCAACCAAATTGTCGAAGATGCGCCCAAAGTTGGCCTTGCCGCGCTTGTTGGTGTCGCCATAGCCCTTGATCAGGCGCGCGGTCAGCGCGATTTCGTAGGCCAGGCGCGGGCTGGTTTGCGCGGCCTTGACAATCGCCGCCAGCCAGCGCTCGATCAGTTGCTGCTCTTCGGCATAGCGCGCG
>JAYTDE010000568.1:0-2953 GCA_043736195.1 Burkholderiales bacterium
GCCGCCAGCCTGAATTTCCACTCGCCATCGATGAGTGCGCCACCCGGGAAAATACCTTGCCCGCCTGGATCTGCCCGGCCGCGTCGCCACGCACCAAACTCTTCGGGCAGCCGCTCGACATCGAGTTCGACAAGTCGAACATGGCGAACTTGCAACGACTGGCCAAGGCGATGGGCTTGGGCACCGCCTTCGTGGATTAACTTTCACGCATGGCCATCCGCTGAGCCGGGCCCGCGTCAGATCTGTCACCTGACAAAAATGCAGCACTACAATCATTGCCTGTCGAGCACGCAAGGAGATCTGGATCATGCAAACCCTGATCGGACGCACCCGCAAGTCCAAGAAGCACGCGGCAGATGAACTTGAGAAAAGGGCCGACTTGGTCTTTCTTGAGCGCATGAAGAAACGCAAGCCGACTGATCCGACCACGCTGATCAGCCATGAATCGCTGAAAAAGAGCCTTGGCCTATAGCATTGCCAATAGCCAAAGTGCGGAACGGCAACTGAGGAAACTGGATCGCCCGGCGGCTGCGCGCATCCTCGCATTCATGGACCTGGTCACGCCATTGTCCAACCCGCGGTTAACTGGCGAAGCGCTGCATGGTGACAATCTCGGTATGTTCTGGAAGTACCGAGTCGGCGATTGGCCCCTGGTGGTATCGATCAAGGACACCGCTCTGCTGATCGAGATGATCGAAATCGATCATAGGTCAACGGTTTACCGCCAGCGTCGCGCTGCCGGACCGACCTCGATGACTGAATCGTTGGCGTATCGGTAGAAGGCCTCGCGACTTGTTGTTGACGGATTTCTGCGAAGTGTTGAATATTCAGTACAATGATACTAATAATTCGATATTAACGTACTGATTACAATCAATGGTCGACTCCGCCAGGTCTCTTGGCTTCTCCGATGAAGCCGAAGCCAGGGACCGCTGTCAATTACAGTTTCTGGCGCAACTGATGCGTCAGGGCGCCGCCCGTTTCATGCTCAAGGGCGGCATGGCCATGCGTGCCCTCTACGGCAGCGCCCGTTTAACCAAGGATATCGACTTCGACTGCGAACACAGCGTGTCGCCCCAGTCGATGAAGGCTCAGATGCCCAAGGCGCTGGAGCAAGCGGCGCGCTCGGCAGGCTTGGTCGGCATCAGGGTCACACAGACAAAAGCGGGGGATCTCGCCAGCAAATGGCGGCTGGACACGCACTTGAAAGGTGAGCGCCCGATCAGCTTCGATGTTGAAGTTTCGCGGCGCGGGGTTGCCGGCGACCGGTACGTCACGACCAAGACCGTGCAGGCGCCTTACGAGTACCGAATCTCGCCGTTCGTGGTGCGCGTCTACACCCCGGACGCGATGGCGGCCGGCAAGGTCAATGCTTTGCTGAGCGAAAACCGCAGCGTGCCTCGCGATATCTACGATCTCTACGACTTGGTGCGGCAAGGCGTGGATCCCTCGTCGTTGTGGATCGCGCAATTGCCGCAAGAAGTTCTGCAACGCAAGCGCGAGGTCGTCTGGGCCAAGGTCGATGGCATCAAGTTCGACCAGGCTTTCGATGAACTGCTGCCCTACATCCCGGCAAGCCTGCGGGAGAGCATTGACGAAGCACGCTGGGACAGCATGCGCACCGACGTGGCCGCGCATGTGGAGAAGTGGCTGGAAGCGGCGATTGCCCGCGCCAAACCTGCACAGGAGATGAGCCGTGATCCGCGATCCGATGCCGACCTTGCTGGGCGCTGACGCGCCGCGAGTCCTGACCGTGCCCATGCTGGCAGCGGCGTTGTCCGACGGCCGCTCGTTGCCCGCACGTGGCACCCTGTTCAATTGGTTGCGCGCCCAGCGCAACAGTGGGGTGCTGCGGCCGGTGACGCGCGGGCTGTACCTCAACGGGTTGGCGCTGCCGCGTCCACAGGCAGCCGAGGCCGCAGCCTATGTGCGTTCCGGCGCTGTGGTCAGCTTGCAGACGGTGCTCGGTGATTGTGCGGTGACCAACAATTATTCGGACATCGTGACCTGTGTGGTGCCCATCCGCGACGGCGTGGCGCCATCTAGCCGGCCAGTCAAGGCCCCGCGCATCGAGTTCCGCTTTCATGCCATGCCGATTAAATTCCTAGATGAGCGCGCCGGAGCGCTTGCGGATCGGCTCGATCTCGATGTTGTCTACGCGCGCGCCACGCCGGAGAAAGCCTTGCTCGACTGGATCTACCTGGGCGCGTCGCCACGCACCAAGCTCTCCGGGCCGCCACTTGACATAGAGTTGGACCAGCTGAACATGTCGCGGTTGCGACGACTGGCCAAGGCGATGGGCTTGGGCACCGCCTTGGCGGACTACCTGTCACGCAAGGCCATTCACGACAACAGCCCGGACGTGCAAGCCAACGCGTCCACCAGAGAGTGAGCGTGGATCTCGTTCATCTTCGCAAGGGGCTCGACCGAGCTGATGACCTGGGGCTCAAAGACGCCAGCTACATAGAACGCCCGCGTCGATCCGCGCGAACCGGTCCCAACGAATCTATTGCGGGTTGACCACGCTTGTCCCGAAAGAAGACAGGGCGCGAGCCATTGTCATCAATCTGTAGCCGTGATGCTTGGCCTGCGCATAGAGCAGGTGATCGAACGGGTCGCCGTGCTCATGGCGCAGCTCAGCGGAGAGCGGAATCGACTCCAGATCAAGCGCCGGCGTGCGAAACCCGTCGCGCAAGGCCTGATCGAGAATGCGTCGCGGCTGCGGATTGGCCTCGCCTTTGCGCCATTTGAGACCGCTCTCCCGGATCGAGTCTTCCGAGAGCCGGACGCCTTCAGCCGCCAGCATCACTGCACGTCCCGAATCTCCCAGCTGCGGCGCATCGATTCGTACTTGGTGCCTGACAGAAAACCCATGGTTTAAAAAAATCGGTTGCCTATTTTTTGCGCACGCCGAGCTCTTTTTGTTGCGTTCATTCATCTGCGGCAAAGGATT
>JAYTDE010000569.1:0-2560 GCA_043736195.1 Burkholderiales bacterium
TGTGCGACGCGCTGGCCGCCAACGTCGCCGGCGAGTTCACCACCATCGTGGCGAATTGCCTGGCCCACGGGCGGCGCCAGGTGGTCGATGTGGCCGAGCGGTTTCCCGCGGCCGCCCGCCACGTCGTCGAGGCCCTGGCCAAGGTTTATACCCATGACGCGCAGTGCCGGAAGAATGCCTGTTCGCCCGAGCAGCGCCTGTGGTTCCATCAGCAGCACAGCCAGCCCGTCATGGAAGATCTCCATACCTGGATCAGCGGGCAGATGCAGGGCAAGCACGTCGAGCCCAATTTACCCCTGGGCAAGGCACTGAACTACCTGACGAAACACTGGAGCGAGCTCACGCTGTTCCTGCGCAAGGGCGGCGCGCCCATCGATAACAACTTGTGTGAACGGGTCGTCAAGCGCGCGATATTGCATCGCAAAGCGTCGCTCTTCTACAAGACGGTGCGGGGGGCGCAGGTCGGCGACGTTTACATGAGCTTGATCCACACTTGCACAGCGCCCCGCTGAAGGGGTCGGCCTGCAGCAGCTTCCCGCAGTGGTGCACCAACCCGTCGATACCGGCGCGAAAGTCGATCGGCTCCACGGCCACCAGGATGCGCGACCCGCTGCTTGAGCATGTCGTAGTCCAGGTTCAGCTCGCCAGCCACCCGGCAGGCCCCATGCACGGCCACCATCTCGACCGCCCCGGACCACGGCGCCGGCGGGATCCGCATCCCCAGCTTGCGCCCCGCACGCCATGTGCAAAATCGCTCCTTCAGCCGCGTCAGCGCAACCGCGCCCGCCTTCACCCGCGCCGCCTTGCCCGTCACCTTCATCGCCGCTCTCCATCCAGTGTTGCAATGGCAGCGAAGATACTCGGATCACATCGTCAATTCATGCGGATTTGGCGGAAGGACAACCTCGGACAGGACGCTGTTGATCTGGCTTTGAATCTCCACAGCGCAACGATAGACGCTCCGTGCAAAAATGTTCAGCGCTATTAATGGGCTACGGGCAGCGCTAGCCGCTTAATCCTGCGCGGCCGAACCGAGGCCGCCCCAACGTTCTACCAGGCCCTTGGAAGGTATTCCGAAGAGGTCAAGAATGCGGCCAACACTGTGGTTGGCCAGATCATCCAGCGTGGTCTTCGACTGATATAGCGCGGGCAGGGGTGGATAGATCACCCCGCCCATCTCAGTGACCGCCGTCATGTTGCGCAAGTGCGCCAGATTGAGCGGGGTCTCGCGCGTGACCAGCACCAGGCGCCGGCGCTCCTTGAGCACCACGTCGGCTGCACGCGAAATGAGGTTATCGGCGAATGCGTGCGCCACCGACGCCAGCGTCTTCATCGAGCATGGCGCCACCACCATGCCGTGCGACAGAAACGAGCCGCTGGCGATGGTGGCGCCTACATCGCGGTTGTCGTGCGCCACATCGGCAAGTGACTCGATATCGGCCTTGGACATATTCAGTTCGTGGCGCGCATTGAGCGCGCCCGCATTGGATACGATGACATGGGTCTCCCAGTCGCCGATCTCGCGCAGAGCATGGAGCAGACGCACACCGTAAATGCAGCCGGTGGCGCCGGTAATACCGATGATGATGCGCTTGGTCGCGGGCAATGTCATGCACTCATTGTAGCGGCCCGGCCGAGAGCTTCCACAGGGAAACCCGCGTGTATCATGCTGCGCCATGACAGCGGCCGGCATGCAGGAACAACTGACGATTTTTTTCACCCGCCTGGCACGCCGCGTGGTCGAAGCGGGAGAGGTGGTCGCGGTCAGTGGCGGCAGACTCCAGCCGACCTATCGCGCCACCCTTGCCGACGGCACGCTGCTGTTTGTCAAGGCCGGTGCGCCCGAGCAGATGGGCCGCCTGCGTGCCGAGGCGCGCGGCCTGGAAACCCTGGGCCGGGTCGGTGCGTTGCGCGTGCCCGAAGTGCTGCTGCTCGGTGGCGAGGGGCGCCACAGCTACCTGGTGCTCGAACATCTGGATCTAGTGCCCGGCGCGCCGGGCGACTTCGCGCGCATGGGGCGTGCCCTTGCGCAACTGCACCGCGCGGGGGCGGCCCGCTTTGGGTTTGAGCGCGATAACTTCATTGGTGCCACGCCGCAACTAAATAGCCAGACCGACCTCTGGCCGGCGTTTTTTCGTGACCAGCGCTTAGGGCCACAGCTACGTCAGGCCGCAGCCGGCCCGGCGGCCGGCGCCTGGCTCGATGATGCGCTAAGAATCAGCGCTTCGATCAACGGTTTCTTTCCAGGCTACCAGCCGCAGCCGGCGCTGCTGCACGGCGACCTGGGGCGCGGCAATGCCGGCTTTCTCAAGGACGGCACGCCGGTAATCTATGACCCGGCGGTCTACTTCGGCGATCGCGAAGCCGATCTCGCCATGAGCGAACTGTTTGGCGGATTCGCGCCCGAGTTTGGCGCCGCCTACCGCGAAGCCTGGCCGCTCGACCCCGGCTACGCGGTGCGCCGCGACCTCTACAACCTGTACCACATGCTCAATCACGTCAACCTGTTCGGCGCCGGCTACGTAGCGCAGGCGCACGGGCTGATCAAGCGCTTGTTGTC
>JAYTDE010000570.1:0-2260 GCA_043736195.1 Burkholderiales bacterium
CCATCAACAACAAATACACCACCGCGCCACGCTGTGTGTAGTACAGACGATAACCCGGGCCACTGTGGATGCGCATTTCCGAAACGCCTTCACCCACCGGCTCACAGTCGCCAAAATTTCCCGCCTCGGCTGAACGTATGCGCTGGACGATTCGGGCACGTCCGATGTGATCGCGAAGACCGGCAAGCCATGCGTTGAACTCGTCAGAGCGCAGAAAGGTCCTCACCGACCTATTGTATTCAATTGGATACGTACAGACAAGTGCTGGGTCGAATACTGTGTCTGGAGCCAACTCCAAGTTTGGGGTCTCACAAAATTGGCAAGATTTGGCTTGGTGAAACCATTTCAGCATGGCAAACTCAAATGAAGTTCAAGTCAACCTGCCAGTCCCACACATGAATCCCAACCGCCGCCGCCTCCTCACCGCCAGCGCCGTCACACTGACGGCCGGTTGTGCCACGCTCGAGAGCAAGCAGAGCGAGTGGATTTTTCGCCCGGTGCGCGAGAACTGGCGCGGCTATCAGGGGCTGCCGGCGGGTGTTGCCGAACTGTGGCTGCCGCTTCCCGGCCAGGATGGTGAACGACTGCACGCCTGGTGGGCCCCGCAAGACGACCCGCAGGCGCCAGCGGTTCTGTACCTGCATGGCGCGCGCTGGAACCTGTCCGGCTCGTCGTTTCGCATCCAGCGCCTGCGCGACCTCGGTTTCTCGGTGCTGGCGATCGACTATCGCGGCTTCGGTCAATCCAGTGGCGAGTTGCCGACCGAAAAAAACGCCTACGAGGATGCGCTGCTTGCCTGGGACTGGTTGCGCGCCAAGGTGCCGCAGGCGGGACGGCGCTATGTGTATGGCCATTCCCTGGGTGGCGCGGTAGCGATCGACCTGGCGGCCCGCCTGACGGCCGACGATGCCGCAGGCCTGATCACCGAAGCGACGCTCACCTCGGTGCCGGACGTGGTCTCGGCTTCGCGCTTCGGCTGGCTGCCGGTCGGCTTCCTGATCAGCCAGCGCTTCGACGCTCTGGCGCGCATTCCCCGGGTCGCGATCCCGAAACTGTTTCTGCACGGCACCGCCGATACGGTGATCCCGCACAGCATGGGCGACGACCTGTTCAAGGCCGCAAGCGAGCCCAAGCGCCTGGTGAAGTTCGAAGGCGCCGGCCATAGCGGCATCGCCTGGTCGGCCTCGGAACAATATCGTCGGGTGATCGGCGATTTCGTGCAGGCTACGCTTGCCATCGGCGGCCGCGCGCATGCGACGCGCTGAGCTGTGCGCGCCGCCGTTCGCGGCATGAGCGAGGCGCCCGACTATCTCGAGCGCCTGGTGCGCTTTGTCGGCGCCACGCCCTACGAAGCGATTCCCGCATCGGTGCTGGCACGCACCAAGGAGATTCTCGTCGATACACTGCCGGTGATCGCCACCGGCATGCGCTCGCCCGAACTGGTGGCGCTGGCGAAGCGCCAGATCGACAGCGGCGCAGCCGGCCGCGCCTGGGTGATTGGGAGCGGCCGCACCTGCAATCCACTCGATGCCGCGCTGTTGAACGGTACGGCCGGCGCCTGGCTCGATTACGACGAAGGCAACACCCTGGCCAATGGCCATCCGGGCATCCAGGTAATTCCCGCGGCCATGGCCGTCGCTCAGGAGCGCGGCCTCTCCGGCGGCGAACTGCTGGCGACCATCGCGCTGGCCTACGAGGTGGTGGCGCGCATCGGCATGGCCACCACGGTCAAGTTGATCGTCAACCCGCACGGCACCTTCGGCGTAGTGGGTGCCGCGCTTGCCGTGGCACGCCTGACCGGCATGCCTGTCTCGCAATTGCGCAACCTGGCCAGCCTGGCCGCTTCGACCTGCATGGCCACCAATCGCCACACCATGAAAGATGGCGCGACGGTGCGCAACTGGTATGCCGGGCACAGCGGCTTCATGGGGCAGATGGCGGTGCGCCTTGCCGCCGCCGGTTTCAGCGGGCCGGCCGATGGCGTCAACACCACCTTCAGCCTGGTGCTGGGCGATGGCTTTGCGCCCGAGGTGGCGATCGCCGGATTGGGGGAGCAGTGGCTGCTGCCCGGCGGCTACATCAAGCTTTATCCGACCGCACGCTATGCCCATTCGGCCAACGACGCGCTGGATGACGCGCTGGCGCGCGTGCCCGGCGGGCGCATCGATCCCGCGGTGATCGAACGCATCGAGGTGCGCGCCTACAAGATGGCGGCTTACCTCTCCAACCCGGCGCCGAAAAACTGGTTCGGCACACGCTT
>JAYTDE010000571.1:0-1975 GCA_043736195.1 Burkholderiales bacterium
GCCGCACAATCAGCCAGCCCGGTGAACGAAACCGCGCCAGGCGCGCATAGCCAAAAATATAACGCGCCGCAAAGCACAGTGCGCCGATCATCAGAGGAACAGTCAAGTTCCAATACAGCACTGCCGACAACAAGCCCAGAGAGGTGATCAGCCAGAGATAGGGCGAGCTCGGTGCGTTGCGCTGCGCTCGCGGGCCCGGAAGGGGCGAGCCAATCTGCCAATGCACCAACCGCTTGTAGACCAGGCGGTGCAGATACGCGACGTCGGGAAGGCCCGGATGCCGCGCGTGGACCACGATGCGCCGACAAAAGGTGAATAGGGTCTCGAACATCCTGTAGGCGAACAGCACCGGGATCGCCACTGCGCCGGCCAACCCGCTGCACCCGGCGATGACGTTGTAGGCGCGGATCATTCGGCTCACTGCCATTAATGAGAAGCCGACTGAAACGCCCGCCACGCTGACCCAGGCCTCCAGCGGGCCGCTATCAATTCGTATCACCAAGGCTTCGAGCGCGAGGCCCGCACGGACGACCGAACCCGCTGGCCTAAGGAAACGCTGAACAAATCCGCAGGTTGAGAAAGCCGCTCTTGCAAGATGTTGAATCGAAAAGACTCTTGGTTCGAGAATCCGTATTTCAGGAATTTGTCCAGCGTCTTCCTATCGCAAAATCATCGGCGGCGGCATGATGATGATCGACTGAATCAGTGCGTCGAGACCACCGCCTTGTTGCAGGAAGATCGGGGTTTCGCGCAGCAACTGCAGTGCATCTTCACCAGGCCTGGGGTTTTGTGGGGCGAAAGCGGTTTGCTGTTTGCGCACGTCAAGCGCTTGGCCGCTGGCGATCTGCACGTTGGTGGCCCCGTCATGAACGTAGTTGTAGACGCCCGCGCGTGCGTCGCTGGTGTCCTCGGCAACGACGGAAACCTCGAAATCGGTACCGCGAATTCCGATCGTCGCGGTCGAGGCACGCACCGCGACCTGTGACGGGGATCTATTGCCGATCAAGCCTGAAACCAGGCGCGCGGTGCCTCGGAGAATCGAGACGATCGAGGTATCGCTAGGTTTTTGTTCGAACTTGAAATCCGTAAACTGGAACTGCGTGTTGGGACGCAATAGCACTGTGGAGTTATCCGCCATCTTGACCAGTGCCTCGCTGCGCGCGTCGGTCGTGATGGTGTCGCCGGACTGAATCCTGTCGCGCTGGCCGGCTTTGCGGGTCGTCCGGTCGGCGCCAACGATGCTGACGTTGCCGGAGATCTGCTGGATCGCCCCCGCGTCTTGCGCGATGCCGATGGCCGGTTGCGCGAAAAGCACACTTGCGGCGATTGCTAGAAAGGCGGCAGATGCTCTCTGTTTCATTTTTCTCACTCCTATGGCAGGGCGATTTCAAGTCGCAAAATCTGGCCCATCTGTTCGGGAGCATGTGCTGCGATCGCGCCGCACACACTTCGGTTGCATCAACACTTGATTCCGCTACAGCAACACGTCAAAATTCGACAGCCAATACAAACCCCTACATGAACGCTCCAATTCTCCGCGGTACACCGACATGTTCGTCACGCACGGGCATCGCCATTCTACTTTGCACACACCAGGGGCAGAGGTTTCTCGCCCCCCAGCTTGACTCCATCCACTTGCAATCTCGAAACGATTGGTCACTTTATGTATCAGATGATCGCTCAACCGACCAGACTTTGGAAATTCTGGGGGCGTATCGGAATAAATGGGGCGACGAACGGTTGTCCGTGCGCGTCGGACCGGGGCAGGGTTTTCGCGCGAACTTCCTTTCTCTTGCCTGCGCGCCGGATATCCAGGCACGGTATTTCGCCTTCGCCGACCAGGATGACCTGTGGGACGAGGACAAGCTCGCCACCGCAACTGCGTGGCTCGACCGGATGCCCGCGAATGTTCCGGCGCTGTATTGCGCGCGGACGCGATTGATCGACGAGCACGACAACACGGTCGGCTACTCCC
>JAYTDE010000572.1:0-2684 GCA_043736195.1 Burkholderiales bacterium
GCGCCAAAGCTGAAAGTCTGGTTTGGCTGGGACATCCACTTTGACGTGGCCTCGATCAAGGCCTTCATCGCCGAGAACTGGCAAAGCACCGACGGCATCGTGCCGCGCCTCCTGGCCTCGCTCAAACTGGGCGGGCTGGCGCTGGCTGGTGTGCTGGGCAACCTGCTCTTGATTCCGCTGGTGCTGTTTTACCTGTTGGCCGACTGGCCGTCCCTGCTCGCCCGGCTCGATCGCACCATCCCGCGCCGCTGGCACGCCACCGTGCGCGGCGTGGCCTGCGAAATTGATGCCGTACTGGCCGAATTCCTGCGCGGACAGCTCGCTGTGATGGGCATTCTGGCGCTTTATTACACGCTGGCATTGTGGCTGGGCGGCATCGACTTCGCGCTGCCGATCGGCCTTGTCACCGGCGGGCTGGTGTTTGTGCCCTACCTGGGCTTCGCCACCGGCCTGGTGCTGGCCCTGATTGTCGCGGCCCTGCAATTGGACGGCCTGCATAGCCTGGTGGTGGTAGGCGTGGTGTTCGGCATTGGCCAGATGCTGGAAAGCTTCTACCTGACGCCGCGCATCGTCGGCGACCGCATCGGCCTGCATCCCCTGGCGGTGGTATTCGCACTCCTGGCCTTCGGCCAGGTGTTCGGCTTTTTCGGCATTCTGCTGGCGCTGCCGGCATCCGCAGTGCTGCTGGTGGGCTTGAGGCATCTGAACCGCGCCTATTTCGAAAGCCCTTTTTACCGGCAACCGAAATGACCATGCGCCAGATGTTGTTGGGCCTCAAGCAAGCGCCACCGCCGACCTTCGAGAATTTTGTGGTCGGGCGCAACCAGGCCGCGGTCGCCGCACTACGCATGCTGGGCGCGGCGGCTGCGACTGATCGCTGTGTCTACCTGTGGGGCGAGGCCGGCAGCGGTCGCAGCCACCTGCTTGCCGCCTGGCGCGCCAGTCGCGCCGGCTGTGCCGCCAGCCATGCGATCGACGATGTGCAGGGTCTTGACGAAGCCGCGCAGATCGACCTGTTCAATCTGTACAACCGCGCGCGCGCTGGGGAAGCCTGGCTGCTGGTGGTCGGCAACCAGCCGCCGGCGCAACTTGCCCTGCGCGACGATCTCAAAAGCCGGCTTGCCTGGGGCCTGGGCTTCGAGATCCTGCCGCTGACCGATGACGAAAAACGTGCGGCGCTGGCGCGGCACGCGCAGCAGCTCGGCATGGGCCTGAGCCCCGAGATTCTCGACTACCTGCTGACGCGGGCGCGCCGCGACATGCCTTCGCTGATCGCGTTGGTCGAGGCGCTCGACCGCTACTCGCTTGAAACCAAACGCGCCGTCACCACCCCGCTCTTGCGCGAACTCCTCAACCAGAACCATTCCCTGCCGCTATGAACCTGGCCCTGTTTGACTTGGACAACACGCTTCTCTCCATCGACAGCGACCACGCCTGGGGCCGTTACCTGGTGGCGCGCGGCATCGTCGATTCCGCCGAGTTCGACCGCAAAAACGACTACTTCTACGAGCGCTACAAGGCCGGCACCCTGGACATCCATGAATACCTGCTGTTCGCCTTGGCGCCCCTGGCGCACCGGCCGCGCGCCGAAATCGACGCCTGGCACGACCATTACATGCAAAGCGTGATCCTGCCGGCGATCGGCGCCAAGGCGCGCGCTTTGGTAGACAAGCATCTCGCCGCCGGCGACCTGTGCTGCTGCGTGACCGCCACCAACGCTTTCGTCACCGCGCCGATCGCGCGTGAACTTCGCATTCCGCACCTCATCGCCTGCGACCTGGAAGAGCACGAGGGTGTGTTCAATGGCAAGCCGCGCGGCATTCCCAGCTTTCAGGAAGGCAAGATCCGCCGCGTCGAGGCCTGGCTTGCCGGCATGAACCGACGCTTGGCCGATTATCCGAAGAGCTTCTTTTACAGCGATTCGCGCAACGATATTCCGCTGCTTCTACGCGTCAGCGACCCGGTGGCGGTGGACCCCGACGACAACTTGCTGACGCTCGCCCAGACGCGCGGCTGGCCGGTGATCAGCCTGCGCTGCGACTGACGACCTGAGCTCGCGCCCCCGAGGGCCGGGCCGGAGGCGGCGGACAGCGTAAAATCGGATCAATGCTGCGAAAGTTCATTTCCAGGGTTTTCGGCAAGGCTGACAAGCCCGCCGGCGCGCCCGCCAAAGCGCCAGTCGCCAAGTCGCGCAAGCACAAGCCCACCATCCTCAAGGCCTCCGAGCACGGGATTGATCGCGCCCGCCTGTCGCGCGGCGCGCTGGGCACCGTTGAAGGCCTGCAAAAAGCCGGCTACAAGGCCTATGTGGTCGGTGGTGCCGTGCGCGACCTGCTGCTGGGTCGCACGCCCAAGGATTTCGATGTCGCCACCGACGCCACACCCGAACAGGTGCACGCGGTATTCCGCCGTTCACGCCTGATCGGCCGGCGCTTTCGCATCGTCCATGTGATGTTCGGGCAGGAGCAGGTCGAAGTGTCGACCTTTCGCACCGCCGACCTGTCGGAGGCGCAGACCGACGAACACGGTCGTGTGCTGCGCGACAACACTTTCGGCTCGATGATCGAAGACGCCGAGCGGCGCGACTTCACCGTCAACGCCATGTATTACGACCCGCTGGATGAAACCGTGATCGACTACCACGGTGGCGTCAAGGACCTGCGTGCGCGCGTCTTGCGCATCAT
>JAYTDE010000573.1:0-1791 GCA_043736195.1 Burkholderiales bacterium
GTGATCGGCACCAGCGTGTCGATGGGCTTGCGCAACATGTTCCTGTTCGCGGGCGGCCTGGCGATGCTGCTCATCACCAACCCGCAGGC
This sequence comes from Burkholderiales bacterium, assembly GCA_043736195.1. Classification (GTDB taxonomy): domain Bacteria; phylum Pseudomonadota; class Gammaproteobacteria; order Burkholderiales; family JAEUOS01; genus JAEUOS01. The sequence continues at coordinate 90 of JAYTDE010000573.1, forward strand.
GACCCTGATCATCATGGCGGTGATCGCGGCGACCGTGATCCCGGTGGCGCTGTTCGGACGCCGGGTGCGCAAGCTGTCGCGCGCCTCGCAGGACCGGGTGGCCGATGCCAGCGCGATGGCCGGCGAAGTCTTGAACGCGATGCCGGTGGTGCAGGCATTCACCAATGAAGGCTTCGAGCGGCAACGTTTCGCGCAGTCGGTGGCGCGGGCGTTCGAGACCGCCGTCACGCGCACCCGCGCCCGCGCCTGGCTGACCGTGATCATCATCACCATCGTGTTCGGGGGCGCGATCTATGGCCTGTGGCTGGGCGCACGCGCGGTTTCGGCCGGCAACATGAGCGCCGGCGCCCTGGCGCAGGCGATCCTGTATGTGGCCATCGTCGCCGGCTCGGTAGGCGCGTTGGCCGAGGTGGTGGGCGACATCATGCGCGCCGCCGGCGCCACCGAGCGCCTGCTCGAATTGCAAACCGCGCCCCCGCATATCGCATCGCAACGCGGCGCCGCGTCGCTGCCAAGCGCAAGCGCAGGCGTGGGTGCGCGGGTCGCATTCGATGCGGTGCTGTTCCGCTACCCGTCCAGACCTGCGAGCGCCGCGCTGGACCACGTTTCCTTCAACGTGGCGGCAGGCGAAACGATCGCCATTGTCGGCCCCTCCGGCGCCGGCAAGAGCACGCTGATGCAATTGCTGCTGCGCTTTCACGATCCACAGGAAGGCGCGGTGCGGATTGACGGCATGGACATCCGCCAGGCGGATCTTGCCAGCCTGCGCCGCAGCATCGCCATCGTGCCGCAAGAGGTGGTGATCTTCGCCGCCAACGCCCTTGAGAACATTCGTTACGGCAATCCGCAGGCGAGTGATGCGGCGGTGATCGCCGCCGCGCAGGCGGCACAGGCGCACGAGTTCATCGAAGCCCTGCCCGAGGGCTATCGGAGCTTCCTGGGCGAGCGCGGCGTGCGCCTGTCGGGCGGCCAGCGCCAGCGCATCGCGATCGCGCGCGCCATCCTCAAGGACGCTCCGCTGCTGCTGCTCGACGAAGCCACCAGCGCGCTGGATGCCGAATCCGAGCTGGCGGTGCGCCGTGCGATCGAATCCGCGGCGCGCCACCGCACCACCTTGATCGTCGCGCATCGCCTGTCGACGGTGAAAAATGCCGACCGCGTGATCGTGCTCGACGCCGGCCGCGTGGTCGAGTCCGGCACGCCCGAGCGTCTGCTGGCCGAAGGCGGCCTGTATGCCCGTCTGGCGCAATTGCAGATCAGCGAGACTGCCTTGCCTGATAGAGTCCTGTGACGATGGTTCGATGGGAGGATTGCCCATGAAGCGCCTGATCATGTGGTCACTCGCCGCTGTGCTGGCAATACCGCCAATGGCGATGGCCAAGGATGCGCCCGTCACCGCTGCCCAGGCGCGCGCCGTACGCGGCATCATCGAGAGCCAGCTCGACGCCTTCGCCAGGGACGACCCGGTGCGCGCTTTCTCGTTCGCCGCGCCGCCGATTCGCCGCATGTTTGGAACCCCGGAGCGCTTCATGGCGATGGTGCGCGAGGCCTATCCTGTGGTGTATCGACCGGCATCGGTGACCTTTCTCAAACCCGAACGGATCGATGGCGCCACCATCCAGGCGGTGCAAATGACCGACCGCGATGGTGCACCCTGGCTGGCGTTGTACCGCATGACGCGCGCCGCGGACAAATCCTGGCG
>JAYTDE010000574.1:0-4705 GCA_043736195.1 Burkholderiales bacterium
TCACGCGCCGCAACCAGCTTGCGGCGCGTTTTGCTTTTCACGCACCCGAAATGAAGCGCGACCTCGTAACTTCACTGCCGGCATTTACGCTGCAAACCAAGGCCGGCCAACGACCGCTGGTGTCCTTGCCGCATGGTTCCTGCGACGCCCTGATGCTGGCATCGCTGGCGCGCGAGCGCAAACGCAGCGGCGCCGGCATGCTGGCGCTGGTGTGCGCCGAGGCGCACGACACCGAGCGTCTGCGCGACGAGATTCGATATTTCGCACCCGATCTGGCGGCGGCGGTCCTGCCCGACTGGGAAACCCTGCCCTACGACAGTTTGTCGCCGCATCATGACCTGGTCTCAGAGCGCCTGGAAACCCTGCATCTGATCAGCCGCGGCGCACTCGACGTGATGCTGGTACCGGCCAGCAGCGCACTGACCCGCCTGGGACCGCCGGCGTTCATCGCAGCGCACACGTTTTTCCTGAAGGCCGGTGATCGACTCGATCTGGGCAAACTGCGGGAGCAGTTGCATATGGCAGGCTACTCGCCGGTGCAGCAGGTGGTGAGTCCGGGCGAGTGGGCGGCGCGCGGCGGTCTGATCGATCTGTTTCCGATGGGTAGCAGCGTGCCCTACCGGATCGACCTGTTCGGCGAAGATATCGAGTCGATCAAGACCTTCGATGTCGATACCCAGCGCTCGATTTACCCGGTGCCGGAAATCCGACTGCTGCCGGGCCGCGAGTTCCCGATGGACGAGGCGGCGCGTACCGCATTCCGCGGCCGCTTTCGCGAAGTCTTCGAAGGCGATCCCTCGCGCTACGCCATGTACAAGGACATGGGCAACGGGGTCGCAACCGCAGGCATCGAGTATTACCTGCCGCTGTTTTTCGAGCAGACCGCGACCTTGTTCGACTACCTGCCGTCCGGCGCCATGGTATTGCTGCACGGTGCTGTCGATGTGGCGTTCCGTGACTTCTGGCGTGATACCGAAGAACGCTATCGCTTTCTCAAGGGCGATGTCGAGCGGCCACTGCTGCCGCCGACCGAGATATTCCTCACCGGGGAAGGATTCTTCACCGCGTTGGCAGCGTATCCGGCGGTGACACTCAAGGCAGCGGGCGAGCAGACGATCTCGGCGCCGCTGCCGCACCTGGCTGTCAATCGTCGCGCGGAGCACCCGCTTGCGGCGTTCAACCGTTTTCTGGCCGGTTTCAATGGTCGCGTACTGATCGCCGCGGAATCGGCCGGGCGCCGCGAGACCATGCTGGAATTTTTCGCCGAATCCGCCCTGCGGCCGGCGCCGTGCGAATCGTTCGCCCATTTCCTCGAAGACGATGCGCCGCTGGCGATCACCGTCGCTCCGCTGGCGGCAGGCTTCATCCTGCGCGCGGCCGGGCTGGCGGTAGTCACCGAGACCGAGTTGTATGCCGAAACCGCCAAGGCGCGCGCCAAGCGCGACCGCAAACGTGAAACCAATGTCGACGGCATGCTGCGCGATTTGTCCGAACTCAAGGTCGGCGATCCGGTGGTGCATTCGCAGCACGGCATCGGCCGCTATCTCGGGCTGCAGAACATCGACCTGGGCGACGGCGAGGGCGAATTCCTGCAACTGGAGTATGCCGACGGCGCAAAACTCTACGTGCCGGTGGCGCAGCTCTCGGTCATCAGCCGCTATTCCGGTGCGGCGCCGGAAGACGCGCCTTTGCACCGGCTGGGCTCGGGGCAATGGGAAAAAGCCAAGCGGCGCGCGGCGCTGCAAGTACGCGACAGCGCCGCCGAACTGCTCAATCTCTATGCGCGCCGTGCCGCACGCCAGGGTCATGCGTTCGAGTTCAATGCGCACGACTACGACGCCTTCGCCGACGGTTTCGGCTTCGAGGAAACCGCCGATCAGGCAGCCGCCATCGGCCGCGTGATCGAGGACATGAAGTCGGGCCGGCCGATGGACCGCCTGATCTGCGGCGATGTCGGCTTCGGCAAGACCGAGGTCGCGCTGCGTGCCGCCTTCATCGCCGTCACCGGCGGCAAGCAGGTGGCGATCCTGTGCCCGACCACACTGTTGGCCGAGCAGCATCAGCAGACCTTCGTCAACCGCTTTGCCGACTGGCCGGTGAAGATCGCCGAGCTATCACGCTTTCGCAGCGCGAAGGAAAGCGCGCTGGCGTTGAAGGGCCTGGCCGATGGTACCGTCGATATCGTGATCGGCACCCACAAGCTGTTGTCGAAGGAAACCCGTTTCGAGCGCCTGGGACTGGTGATCATCGATGAGGAGCACCGTTTCGGGGTGCGCCAGAAGGAAGCGCTCAAGGCGATGCGCGCCGAGGTCGACGTGCTGACACTCACGGCCACGCCGATTCCGCGCACCCTGGCCATGAGCCTGGAGGGGCTGCGCGACTTTTCGATCATCGCCACCGCACCGCAGAAGCGCCTGGCGATCAAAACCTTCGTGCGCCGCGAAGGCGACTCGATCGTGCGCGAGGCGGTACTGCGCGAACTCAAGCGTGGCGGTCAGGTCTACTTCCTGTACAACGAAGTCGACACCATCCAGAATCAATATGACCGTCTGGCGCGTCTGTTGCCCGAGGCGCGCATCGCGGTGGCGCATGGGCAGATGCCGGAACGCGATCTGGAACGGGTGATGCGCGGCTTCTACCAGCAGCGCTTCAACCTGCTTCTGTGCACCACCATCATCGAGACCGGCATCGACGTGCCGACCTCCAACACCATCCTGATTCATCGCGCCGACAAGTTCGGCCTGGCGCAATTGCACCAGTTGCGCGGTCGTGTCGGCCGCTCGCATCACCAAGCCTACGCCTATCTGCTGGTCGGCAGCATCGAGGCCTTGACCGCTGCTGCGAAAAAGCGCCTGGAAGCGATCCAGTCGATGGAGGAACTGGGTTCCGGCTTCTACCTGGCCATGCACGACCTGGAAATCCGCGGCGCCGGCGAAGTACTGGGCGAATCGCAATCCGGAGAAATGCAGGAAATCGGCTTCGCCCTGTACACCGAAATGCTGGTGCATGCGGTCGCATGCCTTAAAGTAGGCAAGGAACCCGACCTGTCGGAGCCATTGGGTGTCACCACCGAAATCAACCTGCACGCACCGGCCTTGCTGCCGGACTCGTACTGCGGCGACATCCATGAGCGCCTGGTGCTCTACAAGCGCCTGGCCAACTGCGGCGGCCTCGACCAGTTGAACCACTTGTTCGAAGAGCTGATCGACCGTTTCGGCCGACTGCCGGAGCCGGCGCAAACGCTGATCGAGAGCCATCGCCTGCGCATCGCCGCGGACGACGCCGGTGTGGTCAAAATCGACGCCGGCCCCGAATCGGTGACCATCCAGTTCCGCAAGGATGCGCCGATCGACCCGGCCAAGGTGATCAAGCTGATCCAGAAAGACCGCAACGTGCAGCTAGCCGGACAGGACCGCCTCAAGATCAGCGTCAGGACTGCGACTCCCGGTGAACGCGCACAGGCTGCCCGAACCGTCATGCAATCGGTGCGAGCCGCATGACATCCGCTCTTTCAATGCACCCCTTCGGCCTGTTTCGGGGTAGAGCAGTACACCTGTGCGTGGCCATTCTGGCCTGGCTGATGGTAGCGCCAGCCACTGGCGCCGCCGCAGGCCCGGGTGCCGCGGCATTCGCCGCAGGCGACTACAAGCGGGCCTTGAGCATTCTGGAACCCCAGGCCAGACGCGGCCAGGCCGAAGCACAGTTTCTGCTTGGACGCATGCGTGCCCAGGGGCTGGGGCTGGAGATGGATCGCGTGCGCGCCCGTTTCTTGTTCAACCAGGCTGCGGCGCAGGGCCATCGTGGCGCGCGTGCGGCGTTGGCGGCATTGGACGCGCAAGGCATGCCTGCGCCGGGCTCCGCCGCGCAATTGGCGCTTGCCGCTGCCTCCATTGCCGCGACTGCACCCCCTGCGGCGATCCAAGCGCCAGCCACCTCCGTTGGCAAACCCGCCGGACAATCCGACGCGCAGCGCTTGCAGGCCATGCTTGCCGGAACGCTGCCGACTGATCGTGCGCGCGCGCTGCAACTGGCGGAATCGGTGACGGCAAGTGCCGCCGCTGGCGACCCGGTGCTGGGCGTGCTGCTCGGCGAATATTTCGAATCAACGCTGGGCGGCAGCCCCGACTTCGCGGCTGCGGCACTCTGGTACGGCAAAGCCGCGCAGAGCGACCACCCGGTCGCCCTCAACAACCTGGGCGCCATGTTTTACGATGGCCGCGGTGTGCTGCAGAGTTACGCTGAGGCGCAACGACTGTATCAGCGCGCCGCCGACGGTGGCGACCGCGTTGCGCAGTTCAACCTCGCGCTGATGCTGGGGCAGGGACACGCGGGCACGGTGGACCTGATTGCCATGAACGATTGGCTGCGCAAATCGGCCGCACAAAACTATGCACGAGCTCAGACTCAGCTCGCACGCTTTTATCGCGAAGGTATCGGCGTCCCGCAGGATCTGCGTGAAGCAATCCGTTACTTTCGCCTGGCAGCCGAACAAGGGGTGCCGAGTGCCCAATACTGGCTCGGGCGCATGACAGCGCGCGGCGAAGGCGTGCGGCGCAACCTGGAAACCGGCGCCGAATGGATCATCAAGGCCGCTGCAGCCGGCGTCGCGCCGGCCATGTTCGAGGCTGCCAAGATCTACGAAATGGGACTCGGACTGGTGTCCGACAACCAGCGCGCGGTCGCCATGTATCGCCAGGCCGGCGAC
>JAYTDE010000575.1:0-1671 GCA_043736195.1 Burkholderiales bacterium
CGTGGGCCTCGCGCCCGCCCCCACTCCGTGGCTCGATGCCGTGAAACAGTTCTTCCACGCCATGACCGACGGGCAATTGCGCCATGACCGGTTCACCAGCGTGCCGACATTGGTGGTGAACATTGAAGCATACGTCGCGCGGCGGGATGCCGACAGCATGGCGTTCATTTGGACCCGGGGCGGCGGCATCCTGCAAGAGCCGACGCGTGCCAACGCCAGCGCGGGCCGAAAGGCGAGTACATCGAACTACGCCAACCGGACCCGCGCCGGGTCCGCGAGTGATGCACAGACCGGCGTTGCGGCGCAGATAGACAGCCTGCGCGACAAAGTGCTCACCCTCAAACGTGATCGCATTCTGCAGGTGGCCGCCAAGCTTTTCTTCGAGCGCGGTTACCTGCAGACATCGGTGGATGCGATTGCGGAGCGCCTGGGTGCCACAAAGCCGTTTGTCTATTACCACTTCAAATCGAAGAGCGACATTCTGGTCGAAATCTGCGAGCGCAGCACCAGGAGTGCGCTGGCCGCTGCGGAAAGTGCGATGTCCGACAAAGGCAGCGCGTGGCTGCGTCTGGAGCGGTTCCTGCGCGAATTCACCAACGTTGCGTTGCACGAGCACCAACTCGTCGCGATCTATTTCCGCGAGGAAATCAGCCTGCCAGCCGAGGCCGCAGAGCGCATCAACCAGATGCGCAAGTCCATTGATCGCCGGCTCAGTGCATTGCTCAGCGAGGGCATCGCATCGGGAGAGTTCCAGATCGAGGACCCGCGCATCGGCGCCCTGGTGATCGCCGGCATGTCCAGCTACGCATTTGCCTGGTATCGGGAGCGCGGTCGTCTGGAACAGCTTGAAGTGGCCGATCGCATCGTCAGGATGGCACAGAAGCTGGTGAGCCCGATGCCGCCGCAACACTCCACTGATCGGATTCGGTCCGTGCGCACCGCATGACGGCCATGGCGCGACAGGTGCCGCGCATGCAATGTTCAACGGACGGTCCGACACCAACGGAATTTTGGCAGCTCTGGCAGGTCCAGTCTGCAACAAGCGATCAACTCGCCTTGCGCATGCGGATCACCCTGGGCACCACCAGCACCGCCACGATGATCGCCAGCAAGGTGGCGGACATCGGCCGCTCCAGGAAGATGCCCCACTTGCCTTCACCGATCGACAAGGCATTGCGCAACTGCGCCTCGGCCAAGGGGCCCAGGATCATGCCCACGACCACAGGCGCGGTCGGGAAGTCGAAGCGACGCATCACCACACCGACCAAACCTATTGCATACAGCAGCACGAGGTCGAAGGCGCTCTGGCGCATGCCGTACACGCCCACCGTGGCGAAAATCAGGATGCCGGCATACAGGTGCGGCTTCGGGATCTTCAGCAACTTCACCCACAGCCCGACCAGCGGCAGGTTCAGGATCAGCAGCATCACGTTGCCGATGTACAAGGACGCGATCAGCGCCCAGACCAGTGCCGCCGACGTGGTGAACAGTTGCGGCCCGGGCTGGATGCCGTAGTTCTGGAATGCGCCGAGCAGGATAGCCGCCGTGTTGGAGGTCGGAATGCCCAGTGTGAGCAACGGGATCAGGGTGGCGGTGATGGCTGCGTTGTTGGCCGCTTCCGGCCCGGCCACGCCCTGAATCGCCCCTTGGGTGCCGAATTCGGACTTGTCC
>JAYTDE010000576.1:0-2107 GCA_043736195.1 Burkholderiales bacterium
GCGGGAGCCTGCGCTGCTGGAGGGCTTTGGCACACAATACCGCCACTTATTGATCCTCCCAAGACGACAAGGACTCGGACGCGACGAGTCGTGGCGTCAATGCTTCAGGCATTCGCCGCGTCACCTGCTCGCCAGGCAACTGACTAGGCGACAGCGACAGGAGTTGTATGCCGTACTTGCTGAGCAGCACGAAGGAGACGGCGGGCTCCTGTAGTTCCAGGAACTGCGCAAGTGAATGGCGAGTCCTCGATCCGATCATGCTTCTTGCCCCTCATCGGATGGCTTGGCGGCGGCGTTGGCTCGCGCGGCGACCTCGGCGCAGGCCTGCATCAGTTGGTCGAATGGCAGGGCGTTACCGACCATGATTTCATCTTCGAGCATGCTGGCATAGTCGCTGGCGAGCGACTCACGGGCAGCACCTTCGGGCACGATCTGCAGCGCACCTTCCACCGCGGGGAAGTAGTCGATGACATCTCCACCGGCGCTCTTCTCGCTGAAGAAGTAGGACTTGTGCTTGGCCACGGCCCGAGCGACCGCACGGTCATCAATGACGGCACCGAAGTGCGCGCTGCGCATGATGGCGGCCAGGTCATGCCAGTGTCGAGCGTAGCGCACGCTGCGGATTCGTCCCTGAGCGCAGTAGACGTGGGCTGCGGTGGCCTTTTCCCAGAACGTCCGCGCCACGCTCATCACCAAAGGAGATGCCGACGGAAACGTGACGCCTTCCACCTGGCCGTCCATGTCACACGTCACAGGCAATACCTGATGCGGTTCACCGGTCGACCGGCCGCCGAACTCCAGCGTGACTACCGGCGGCACGTAGCCGGTGCCTTGCTTGATCGCCGGATAGTGCAGCAGGAGTCTGTCGCGTTCCGCACCGCCGATCAAAAGCTTTGCTTCCAGTTGCTCGCGCTCCAACGCTGCTTTGACAAGCGGCTGCACTTCTGTGGCAATCCACTCCGGCAGGCGGTCCCGAACGGCCTTGGTCCACTTGCTGGCCTGGCTACGGCTCGCCGGCAGGAATTCTTCGCCACCTGTCAGGTCCCCGATCAACTTGCGGATGTCGTAGGTGAGGTCAATGTCTTCGGAGAACCGATCGATGATCTTGTAGGCCTTCGAGAGCGAGGTGCCGCCCTTGAAGGTCAGGTCCGCGGCGAGTGGCGATTCGAACAGGGTGCCGAGCGCCCAGACCACCCAGACATCCTTTTCCAGCAAGTGGGTGGGGCGATCGGTCTTGGCCCGCGCTTGTTCGAGCACTTCCCGCTGGTCGACGCGGCTGAGGGCGAAGAAGCGCTCAGCCACGAACGGCTTCTTCGCCAATGGCGCGTGCCATCCAGGACGGCAAAGCGGCGCGCGCGGATGCCAGCGTCTGCCACTCGGAGGGCGGCAGCGTACGGCGCAAGGCGGCCAGCGATTCGCCCACATGTGCCGGTCCCATCCAGGCCAGTGCGCGCACAGCCGCGCCTGCTGGGCCGGATCCCAGTGCGAGCATCCAGCGCGGAGCGTGCTTCACCATGACCTCCGAGCGGCCAAGCTTCAGTTTCCGAGTGCGCCCGGAGGTCAGGTAGACCTCTCGAATCGGCACCTGCTGCGTGAGCCCCAGCATGTTGGCAGCACTGGCACCGTGGGGCGTCACAACTTCGCCACTCTGAGCCGCCAGTGCGTGGACCACCTTCTCAGGCGCCGGCGCACGCGTCCCGAACCGGCTCGACACCGGGGTGACGTAGGTTCCGCGCGCAACGCGGAGCAGCTTGCCTTCCTTGGTCAGGCGCGACAGGGCTTGGTCAATGGCTGCCCGACTCCCAAGGTGCAGGAACTCCTTGGGCGATAGCACGCCCCCCTCAGGCAGCGACTGGGAGTGCAGCAGGATGGATTCAGGGAGCGTGGTCATGATCGTGTCCGGATATCAGAATTGTACGCCTGTTTCTGACATTTCCCCGAGTGCGCCATGAGAAATCGATCAAGAAATTGGTGGGCAAGGGCTGATGGGCACTAACAACATTGAACTTCCGACCGGATAGGCCTTGGTCCGCGAGGACCGAGTTGGTGCTGTCCGACTGGGCCGTCAGAGGTCCTCTGATAGGTGCATCAGGGATCCAAACTGGCC
>JAYTDE010000577.1:0-3637 GCA_043736195.1 Burkholderiales bacterium
GCCGCGAAATTGCGCTTCTCGATCGCCACCCTGGGGCTGGTTACCGCCATCGCGCTGGCAAGCATCATCACCCTTTTGCTGCAGGAACGCGGCCGCACGCGCGACCTGCTGCTGCCCGCGCTTACCTATGAGGAACTGACCGGCAGCCTGTTCACGCCGCCCGCCGGTGACACGTTCCGGAAACCCAAGGTGCGCGTCCTGCAGGCGCCCGACTTCACCGGCGCCATGGCGATCTGGGGCTCCACCGGGCGCGACCGCCGCGGCAACATCTGGTTCGGCGTCTCGGCCTGTTGTAGCGGCGGCAGCGCGCGCCTGTACCAATTCGATCCCGATGGCGACACCTGGCGCGACCACGGCTCGGTGACCGACCAGTTGAAGGCCCTGGGCCGCCTTCGCCCGGGCGAAGGGCAGGTGAAGATCCATTCCCGCATCGTCGCCGCCGGTGACGGCCTTCTGTATTTCGCCTCGTCAGATGAGGAAGGCGAAAAGGAGGATGGTTCGGCGCAGCCACGCTGGGGCGGCCACCTGTGGCGCATCGACCCGGCGAGCGGCAAATGGCAGCACCTGCTGGCAGCGCCCGAAGCACTGATCGCGGTGGCCGGGGTCGGACGCTACGTTTACGCACTGGGTTACTGGGACCATGTGCTCTACCAGTACGACACCCTGATCGGCACCACCAAACGCAAGCTGATCGGGTCGGTCGGCGGCCACATTTCACGCAACCTTGTCGCCGATGCGCGCGGGCATGTGTTTGTGCCGCGCGTGCGGCGCGCGGCCAATGGCGCGCTTTCAGCCGCCCTGGTCGAACTCGACAGCGAACTGCGCGAGATCGCGGCGACACCGCTCGACGCCTACTTGGGCAAGGGGGTGCCTGACGGCAATCACGGCATCACCGGGCTTGCCTATATCCGCGATGGCCGCATCCTGTTTCTTACTTCGCGCGGCTCCCTGTATTCGATCGACCCGCCCAACCTGAAGTCGCCTGGACAAGGGCTGAAAGTGCGTGGCCTGGGATGGATCCATCCGAAAGGTGAAGCCTACGCGGCGTCGCTGTTTTCGCTGGGTGATTCGACCAGCATTGCCGCGATCGCCACGGGTCAGCGCGGGTACGAATGGGTGGTCATGGACCTGCGCACCGGAATCTCGTCCGCCTTCCCCCTGGACACGCAAGGCTTGAAGGATGTGCTGCTGTACGGCTCGATCAGCCGCGACAACCGCGGTCGCGTCTATGCGGTTGGCTGGCAGGCCATTCCTCGCGGCAAGGGTCCGCTGTTGCTGCAGATCGAACCTTGAAGGAACATCGCGGTTGTATGCCTATGGGCGCATCCGGCGCCGCGCACCGACAGTGATGAAGAGCCCGAGGCCGGCCAGAAACATGGCATAAGACCCGGGTTCAGGCACCGCCGAAGCAATCAGCGAAACGGCATCGAAATCGACTTCGCGCGCACGTTCGACCAGATTCCCGCTGGCGTTGAGGTTGAGCAGCCGGATCGCCAGCGGCTGCCCGGCCCGAGCATGACTGTTGCCCACCACCAGTTCAACGGTGGAAGTGGCGAACCGGCCTTCGCCAATGCCAAGCGTGTTGTTGTCGGCGGCCACCACCTGGTCGCCAGCCAAAAGCTCAACCCGATAACCGGGAAAACCGGACAGATCAGCGTACCCGAAAACGGCGGAGGCTCCGAGGCCGCTGCCAGAGGCGATATTGCCGACCGCAGCGCTAAGAACATAACGGGTGTTCAGTTGCAGAAGGTTGCCGTTCCCGGTGAGGGTTTGCGACAGCCCCACGATAGCGCCCGGGTTCTGGGTACCGGCGCGCTGCTCCAGGTAGATCAGAGCGACGTTGTTGCCATGCGGTACCGGGTCGATGAAAAAGGTGGTTCCGGCAGGATTCAGAACGCCGACGGCGTTGCTATTCTGGTTGACGATGTTACCCGGATCGTAGCGCCCCCAGCCAAACGGATTGAACACCCGAAACTCCCCGCCCGGGACGAGGTTCGCCTCGAAGCTCGGATTGGTGATGTTGATCACTTGCGCCGGCACCCCTGTTGCCATGCAAAGACCTGCAAGCGCTGCGCTCACAAAAGAAAACTTGCGCATATGGATACCTCCCGAAAGCACAAGAGGCGGCGGTCGCCGCCATACTTGTAACGATGCAAGGTAGCACGCCACCCCACGCCAGGCATGTGAATTACTTCACGGCGAGAGCGTTATCGCGTCAAACTATTGCAGCATGAAAGTCTCGTACTCCAGGCGCGCCATGGTGCGCGACAGGCGGTAGGCGCCGATCATCACCACGATCAACAGGGCGCACGCAAAGCCATAGCCGTAGTACGGCGGCCCCAAGTGGATGGTGATCGCGGTCAGCACGAAATTGAGCACCACGAAGGCCGCGGTCAAAAACAGCACGATGCGCCGCTTGTCGAGGTAGAAGAACACGTTGAGGATGCCCAGGAACACCACCTGCAGGCCGGCGGCGACCACGTCCACATACAGCAGCGACAGATAGAGGGTGGAGATGCCCAGCCAGTCGAGAATCGCGCGCCCGCCGACGATGATCAGGAGCACCGCGATGGCCTTGATCTTGACAATCTCGTAGATGCCCAGCTTGACCGTCTGCACCATGCCGTTGCGGAATTCCTCGATCACTTCCAGCGAACCGCCACTGCGCACGGCGTTGTAGAAGGCATCGTAGTACTCGACGAAATCGGTCTCCAGGCGCACCAGGAAAATCGCCATGCCGGGGATGATCGACAGGTAGGCCAGGAACACCGGCAGGTCGTAGATGAGCGAGGCGCGAAACGGTCCGATCACTGGCTGGCTGGTCGAAGGCCAGTACCAGAACATGAACTTGTCGACCCATACCCCGAGGTTGTACAAAAAGCCGATCGCCATCAGCGAGGGATAGATCATCTTGCGATCGAAGAACTCGAACGAGATGAAGCGCTCCGCGCTGTAGTTGCGCAGAATCAGCGTAAGCATACCCAACAGCAGCGCGGCATGACCTATGACGAAGCCAATCAACAGACCTTCAAGGCCCAGGCCGCGCAGGGCCAGCGCGGCGACCACGGTCAGCGAATAGCCGACAAAATACAACCACACGATCTCGCGGTAGTGCTTCATGCCGGAAAGAAAAATCGTGGCGATCCAGATGTTGCTCATGATCACGAAGCCGGCCACCGCCATCAGGCGAAACATCAGCGACTGCTCGGGAAACAGGAACACGATCGCCGCCACCCCGACCACGCCCGACATCACCGTCACCGCCAGCGCCACCGCGTGGAAATTGGTGAGGATGATTTCCTTCCGGTGCTCGAACAGGCGATCGGCCGAGAAACGCGTGAACGAGAGCTGGAACACGCCGGTCAGGATCAGTGAAATGGCGATGATGTAGGTGACCGTCACCTGGAACTGCACGATGCGCACATCCGGCAGCACCACCGCATAGCTGAGCACACCGATGATCAGGATGCCGACGATCGACAGCACCCACGGCCCCGAGCTGATGACCCCGGCGTAACCGTAGGCCTGGATCAGGCCCAGCAGGTTATCCCGCTTCAGCAGGCGCCGCAGTTCGAAACCGATACCCGCCACGGCCTTAGGCCTCGCCCGTTGGCGCGTCTGGAGTCGCCGCCAGGGC
>JAYTDE010000578.1:0-5886 GCA_043736195.1 Burkholderiales bacterium
GTGCGTTACCCAACCCCGGATTTTACCTCAGCCGGCGCGCCGCCAAGCGCCGGCTCAAGCGGGAATTCGTATCAGAACGTATCCGCGGCGGTGCCTTGATCAAGCAGCGCCGGCGCCGTGCGCGCATCCGCGCGGCGCACACAAATCCGTTCGACCACCGCCGGCCCCGGACGCGCGACCAGCCCGCTTTCGAATGCGACCACAGTCAGCCTGAAAGCGTGGGCGAATTCAAGCAGTTCACCATTGCGCAACAGGTACTGCGGGTTGGACGGCTTGCCGTACCTTTCGTTCCCGACACCGAAGGTTTCATAGATCAGCACGCCGTCCGGCGCCAATGAAGCTACCAGGTCCGGCAACAGCGGCCGCCACAAATAATTGGTGACAACGACGGCGTCGAACGCGGCTGCGGCGAAGGGCCAGGCCCCGGTCTCAAGGTCGGCAGCGCGCACGCAGACGCCGGCGATCCGGCGCAGTGCTTCCAATGCCGCCGGATCGCGGTCCACCGCCCGAACCGCAAGGCCGGCATCAGCCAGCGCGCGCGCATGGCGCCCATGTCCGGCCGCCAGGTCCAGCACCTTCCCGCCAGGCCGGATCAGTGTCGCGAAACGCATCACCCAGGGCGACGGTGCCAGGGGAGTGCTGGCCGCCGCAGAGCCGCGCGCGCTCATTGGACTACCCTGTCACCGCGTGACATCCTCCCCGAGGGAGGATGAGCGCTCCCGTCGGGCGGCCGGGCGGGAGCGCTCATGCGATGCGATCGTCGGTTGGCATCAGAACGAACTGCCGGGCTGCGACAGAAAAAGAACCTCCGCGGACGTCGACTCGCGCCCGAGTATGGCGTTGCGATGCGGAAATCGCCCGAAGCGCGCAATCACCTCATGGTGCGCAACGGCCCATTGCGGAACATCGGCAAATCGCGGATCTTCGGCCACCCCCTGCATCAGTTGCAGACACATATTCTGGTCGACAAGCAATTCGCTGTGCTCGAACGGCATGTAGGTAAACCAGCGCATGGCCGGCGGCAACGCCAGGTCCCACGTGGACTCAACCATGACTGTGGCCGCCGCCAGGGCCTGTGCATCAGTCGCGAAACTTGCTGGCAGTCCACGATAGATGTTGCGCGGAAACTGATCCAGCACCACGATCAACGCCACCAGGCTCTCCGGTGCGGATCTCCAGTCCGTCAATTCGGCGCGCGCCGCCGCGGCATGCAGGTCGGTGAAGCGCTGCGCCAACGTGCGATCGAACGCCGGGTCCTTGCGAAACCAGAAATCGCGCGGATGGCCGAATTCCGCCGACCCGGGTGCGCCAAACCAGAAATCCAGTACTTCCTGTGCCTGCTGCGGAGGAGCCATGGACAGCATCCCTACCTGTCGTAGTCGAGTGGGGTATCCTATCCGATTGTAAAAATACCCACCACACCATGCCCTCACACTTATTCGACCTGACCGGCAAAGTCGCCCTGATCACCGGATCAACCAAAGGCATCGGGCGCGCCATCGCCCTGCATCTGGCGCAGGCCGGCGCCAAAGTCGTGATTTCCAGCCGCAAGGCCGAAGCTTGCGACGAGGTCAAACGCGAATTCGATGCCAGGAAACTCGAGGCGATCGCCATACCGTGCAATGTGGCGCGCAAGGCCGAACTTGAGGGCCTGGTCGCAAAAACCATCGCGGCTTATGGCCGCATCGACATTTTGGTGTGCAACGCCGCCACCAATCCGGTCTACGGCCCGACCGCCGGGGCGTCCGACGAAGCGTTCGACAAGATCATGGGCACCAACATCAGGAGCGTCTGGCAACTGTGCAACATGGTGATCCCGCAAATGGCTGAACGCCGCGATGGTGCCGTGATCATCGTCTCGTCCATCGCCGCATTGCGCGGCAATGGTGTGATCGGCCTGTACGGCGTATCGAAGGCGGCGGACGTCGGACTGACGCGCAACCTGGCCTACGAGTGGGGCCCGCACAACGTGCGGGTCAACGCGATCCTGCCGGGCCTGATCAAGACCGACTTCGCGCGCGCCCTGTGGGAAGACGACGGCGCGCGTACCGCGCGCGAGTCGCATACCCCGCTGCGCCGCATCGGCGACCCTGACGATATCGCAGGCATCGCGGTGATGCTCGCAGGTCCGGCCGGTGCCTTCATCACCGGCCAGACCATCGTCGCCGATGGCGGCGTGACGATCGCCTGAACGCCGTCCGGCACCGATGTCGGCAGCCGTCGTTTTCGCCCTCATCGCAATGACAGTTGCAGCCGGGCTGGCGCTGGCCTTGTTGCGCGCGCACACGCGGCTGCGCGAATTGGACCGCCTGCGGCGTATCGGACCGCTGACGCTATCGCGCGACCTCGGCGACAACCCGGCCGCGCGCGCGATTCACGAAGGCTGGGCCGCGATGTGCCAGCAAATGATCTATTCCGCCAACGACGAATTCTGGGAAACCGACGCCCTGCATCACTACAAACGGGTGTTGCAGCGCGACCAGGATCAGCCGACGCCGAATCTCGACGCCCTGATCGGACAGGCGCCGTGGGAAGCACCAACGGTCGGTGTCACGCCGCAGGGCCGGGAATCACTCAAGTCCGCCATGGAACAGCAACGCCCGTTCCACGAGTTCGTAAGCGGGCGCATCGACAGCGAGGGAGTGCTGCGCTACAGTTGTTCAAGCGGAGTGCCGGTATTCACCGACAATGGTGACTTCGCAGGCTATCGCGGCGCCAGCCGCGACTACACCGAAATCCGTCAGACCCAGGTGCAACTGGAGATCCGCGATGCGGTCACCAGCATTCTGGCCGGCGCGGCGCGGCTCTCCGAAGCCCTGCCGTCGATCCTTGAAGCGGTGGCCAAACCGCTGGGCTGGTGTTACGGCGCGCGTTGGATGCGCGATACCCGCAACAACACTCTGCTATGCGGTGAGACCTGGGCGCAACCGAACGCGCTGCTGCTGGCCGACGCGGCGCGTGCACGGCGTTTCCCGATCGGCCCGCACGACATGATCAGCCGCGCCTGGACCACCCAGACCCTGCAGGCACTGCCGGATATCGCCCAGGACCTTGATTTCAACCGTCGCGAGCAGGCGCTCGCATCGGATCTGCATGCGGCGTTCGCATTTCCGGTGGTAGTGCAAGGCGAGGTAGTGTGCGTGCTTGAATTCGTCGGCGCCCGCGTGCAAAAGGCCGATGCCCTGATCGAACTGCTGGCCCGGTCACTGGGCAGCCAGCTGGCACTGTTCTGGCTGCGGCGCGAGGCCGAAGCGCGCCTGACCTACGCCGCCACCCATGACGCTCTGACCGGCCTGCGCAATCGTCTCTCGTTCAATGCCGAACTGGATCGCGCGATCCAGCGCGCCAAGCGCAATCGCTGGCGCTTAGGCCTGATGTTCATCGATCTTGACGGCTTCAAGCAGGTTAACGATCGGCTCGGCCACGCCGCCGGCGATACGCTCCTGATCGAGATCGCCAAACGCCTGAAGAACAGCCTGCGCTCATCCGACACCCTGGCACGCATGGGCGGTGATGAATTCGTGGTGCTGCTGGAGCAGACCGGCACCGACGGCGAGATCGCCGAAGTCGCACAGAAGTTGCTCACCGTGATCCAGGCACCGTTCGAGGCATTCGGCGGCGAACGCCTGGTCTCGGCCTCGTTCGGTGTCGCCATTTATCCGGTCGATGCCCAGGACCAGCAGGGGCTGTTGACACACGCCGATAGCGCCATGTATCGCGCCAAGGCCTCCGCCGAAAACCATGTGGTGTTCTACCGTCCGCCGGCCTCCGAGGTACCCGCCCTCAATCGCAGCCTCGATGTATCGGCGGTGATCGAGGCAGTGGCCAGTTCCATGCCGAGCACCGACGCGCCCTTGCGGTAGACGGCGCGCCGCCCGACCATCGCAGGACCGCTACGACGCATGCCGGCAATCAGGGCCGATCGGCTCGGTGCGCTTGACAAGCCAGGGCAGCAACGCGAATCCGGCGGCGGCATAGGCACCGACCAGTAGCGCGGCAAGGCCGGCAAACCACAGCAGGCGTCGTCTCTTTACCGGTCTTTTTGCCTCGATCTCCGCAGACGCCGCCATGCCACTTCATTCCTCGTCGGTGTCGGGGGCCAGACAACGGACCAACGCGGCCGCTCCGTCCCGAACGCGAGATTGTGATCGATCGCACCAACATGCAGGCCGGCGCAAGGAGATTTGGCGCCTGGCACAGGGCCGCAGGCTTGCGCGCGGCGGCGGCGCGGCCTGAAGCTTACGCGGCCACAGTGGCCAACAGCACAACCACCAGACCCGTGGCAAGCGCTGTGCCAAGGCCTGCCATAGCGGCAACGGTCAATGCACGCAACAGGTCAAGCGCGAGGCTGGGCGCCTGAATTCGGTTTTGCTCGCTGGACATGGCTTTGGTCCCGGTTATGATGGCGACAGGGCTCATTTGAATACCGCCGCATGGCGCACAACTGCGCGCATTGCGACTCCAACCCGACCAAACATGGCAAGAAAATGACATCGCCTGCCCGCCTGTGCGTGGCGGCTGGCATCTGCTATCGTGCCTGCATCACTTGACCGACGGCAATTGAGGAGGATGGCATGGCCAAACGCATCGCGCTGGTGGAGGACGACGCCGCGATCCGCGCCAATTATTCCGAGGCGATTAAGCGCCACGGCTATGAAATCAGTACCCATGCCTCACGCCCCGAGGCCTCGGCTGCGTTCAGGATGCGCTTGCCGGAACTTGCCATCATCGATATCGGCCTGGGCCAGGAGCCCGATGGCGGTTTTACCCTGTGCCGCGAATTGCGCGCCGCCTCGGCCACCCTGCCGATCATCTTCCTGACCGCGCGCGATTCCGATTTCGATGTGGTTTCCGGCCTGCGCCTGGGCGCCGATGACTACCTGACCAAGGACGTGTCGCTGCCACACCTGATGGCGCGCATCGCCGCCCTGTTTCGGCGCGCCGATTTGGCGTCGGCGCCACAGGGTGCCGATGAACTGATCGAACGCGGCCCGCTCACCCTGGACATGAAGCGCTTCCTGGCGCTCTGGCGCGGCAGTGAAGTCGACCTCACCCTCACCGAGTTCTGGATGGTGCATGCGCTGGCCAAGTTTCCCGGCCATGTGAAGAACCGCGACCAATTGATGGGCGACGCCAGGATCGTGGTCGACGATGGCACCATCACCTCGCACATCAAGCGCATTCGCCGCAAGTTCGCCGCTATCGATGCCGCGTTCGAGGCCATCGATACGGTGTACGGCATGGGCTACCGCTGGCGCGACTGAGCTCCGTTTCCATGCCGCGCCTGCGCATCGGCCTGCGCCCGAAGCTGCTGCTGGTGACCGCGGCACTGACAGCGATTCCGCTGATCGGCATGGGCTATGTACGCGAGATGGAGATCCTGCTGCGCCTGCAGCAGGAGCAGAATTTGCTGGCTGCCGCGCGCGCACTGGCCACCGCGCTCAACGATCGGCCGGCGATGTTGCGGCTGCGGCCGCAGTCGACGCTGCCGCTGCCTGCCACACCGGCCGCACCGGCCGCCCCTGCCGAAGCGACGAACACGCCAGCCAGCGACGCAAGCACCGCGACGCCGCGAGCCGATCCGCCGGCGACCGGCGAGCCAGCCTCCGGTGCGGCAGCGATACCGGCGCCCGGCGGGTTGCCGCCTTCACCCACTGCGCCACCGCTGCCTGCCAAAAACCCGACCCTGATCGGAACCGAGGAAAGTGCAATCCCGGAACGCATGGGTGAGCAGGTCGAGGCCATCGTCACTTCGCTCAACCGAGCCAGCAGCCGGGTGTGGGTGGTCGACCGCAAGCGCCGCCTGCTGGCACTGGCCGGCAGCCTGCGCGTGGCGCCAACGCACGCTTTACAGCCGGGCGCGGCTGCCTCCACCTGGGAGCGCCT
>JAYTDE010000579.1:0-1835 GCA_043736195.1 Burkholderiales bacterium
CGGTGCCGCCGCAACCGGTCGTGCATATCGAGATACTCGGGATCGACGTGCCACGCCTTCAGCATTTCTACGCCGAACTCTTCGGCTGGAAAAGCACCCTCAATCCGGCTGGTTACGGCTACGTGCCGGTGGCCCCGATGGCGCCGATAGCGCTCACAGGCGGCATCGGTCAGAGTCCGCAGCGCCAACCGCTCGCGATCTTTTACGTCAAAGTGGCCGATCCGGCGGAAACATTGAAGCGTGCAGAGGCGCTCGGTGGGCGGATTGTGCTGCCGCCGTTCGAAGTGCCTGGCGGAATCATATTCGGCCGCTTTGCCGATCCGGAGGGTAATGTGGTTGGCGTGGTGCGCCGGCCGAATTGAACCGTGCGAATAGCTGAAAGTCACCCTGCGGCGTTCTCGTCATTGGCTGCATTCAACTGTACGTGGCGGTTCGTGCCAAGTTTGACCATGGTGCGCGCAGTGGTGGCTGCGCCTAGTTCAATCCGTGCTTATCCGGTTAGCTCCCAAGCCTACTAGATGTAGTGGGTCGTGTTCTCTTGGCATAGAGCTCGGCATAGGTTGGCGCGGTGACGTCTCCGGCAATTCCGAGCAGGGAGCGAAAGGCGTTGAAGGGATAGAAACGACGGTTGAAGCGGAAGGTGAATTCGTTGAGATAGGCCTGCAGGTGCTGCGGGCTGACGCCGTGATGGATGCCGCGCAGCCAGGTTTTGAGATTTGAGAATACGAGGTGAATGATCGGCAGGAAGGTCTCGGCCACTTGCATGTCGCCCCGCTCCGTGACGGCGGTATGGCAATAGCCGCGTTCGCCCAGCTTCGCGTAACCGCTCCAGTCGTCGGTAATGATGGTGGTGCCGGACGTAACGGCCCGCTCGATGAAACCGCCCAGCGACTTGGCGCCGCGATCCGATGCAACGGCAAGGCGGACGCGTCCTGCGTAGCGCCCGGTCTTGCGTTTGTTGAGGCTGCCTTGCTGCTTGCGCTGGCGGACTTCGACCGCGCCGGCCACGAGAACCATGTCGTGTACGCCTCTGCCCTTGCCGCGGGTACGCCCACCGACGTAGGTTTCATCGGCCTCGACATGTTCGTCGGGCTTGCCGCCGATCCGATCCTGGTCCGGGCGCACCATGCCGGCGCGCAGCTTGTGGAGAATCTGAAAGGCCGTTTCGTAGCGAGACAGCCCGAGTTGGCGCTGGAACTGGACGGCCGACATGCCGGGTGTCTGGCTGGCAACCAGGTACGCCGCCCAGAACCAGACCGAGAGCGCGGTGTGCGTACGTTCCATGACGGTGCCGGCGGTAAGACTCGTATCGCGGTTGCAATGACGGCACCGCAAAACGCCAGGACGATTGGCAAAACGGTACGGCTCGCCGGGCGAGCTGCAGTGTTCGCAGATGAATCCCTCGCTCCACCGGGCGCGCTCAAGGTAGGCCGAGCATGCCGCTTCGTCCGGGAACAATCGCTGGAACTCAGGCAGGGAGCGCGGAAACTGCAGACCATCTCGCTCAAGCACGTCGATAACCATGGCCGACCCAGGTTGGCGTAGATGCTCAGAACACTACCCCTAGTGGTCATGGGAGACAACCGGATAAGCACGGTTCGATCGACCGCACGCAGGTGGCAAGCAGGATGCGAAAAGCCAGACCGTTCTCGAGGCCGATGTCGTCGATGTCCTTGAGAAGGAGGCGCAGTTCATCCTCCGTGAGCATCACGCGCTTGCGAATCGGCGGCCGAGCACCCATCAAAGCCGTCAGGTCGATGCCAACGCACGGGTTGACGTCAATAAGCCGCTTTCCGCATGCGTGCGCGAAGAGCAGCTTCGTCGAAGTCAGGAGG
>JAYTDE010000580.1:0-3643 GCA_043736195.1 Burkholderiales bacterium
GGATCGCTCATGAATGCACCAAACAGTTCACCAACAATGCGCCTGCCTTTCGTGCTCATGCGCTGCACCTGGTAATGCTGGTACAGCTTGTCGCGCAAAAAACGCTTGAGTTCGAGCGACTCGGTGCGCACCTCATCGCTGTGCATGACCAGTGGCGGTGCGGCGCGCACCTGCGCGATGCTTTCCGGCTCGAGTTGGGTCAAACGCTCATTGGTGGTGTCGACCAGGTCACGCACCAGTGTGTTGATCATGCGACGAATGGTTTCGTTGATCCTGCGCCGTTCAGCTACGTTCGGAAACAGGGCCAGCACGATTTGAAAGTGCCGTTGGAACAGGGGCACGTCAGCCAATTGCTCCAGATCGATCAAACCCGAACGCAGGCCATCATCGATGTCATGGTTGTTGTAGGCGATCTCGTCGGCCAGGTTGGTGATCTGCGCCTCGAGCGAAGGCTGGGTGCCATCGATGAAGCGTCTGCCGACGTCACCCAGTGTCGCTGCGATGTCCGCGGCGCAATGCTTGAGGATGCCTTCGCGGGTTTCGAAGGTCAGGTTGAGGCCATCGAAGGCGCCGTAACGCTCTTCGAGAACATCGACTACGCGCAGGCTCTGCAGGTTGTGCTCAAAGCCACCGTAGTCGCGCATGCATTCATTGAGTGCGTCCTGGCCGGCGTGGCCAAAGGGGGTGTGCCCGAGGTCATGCGCCAGCGCGATTGCTTCAGCGAGGTCCTCATCGAGTCGCAGACTGCGGGCGATCGAGCGGGCCAGTTGGGCGACCTCGATCGAATGGGTCAGGCGTGTGCGGAACAGGTCGCCTTCGTGATTGACGAATACCTGGGTTTTGTATTCAAGGCGACGAAACGCATTCGAATGAATCACCCGGTCGCGGTCGCGCTGAAATTCGGAGCGCGATGCCGAGCTTTCCTCCGGCCAGCGCCGGCCGAGAGAAGTAGCTGAGGTGGCCGCGTACCCGGCCGGGAGGCTCACGGTGCGGCCAATGCGGTGCGCGCGTATTGCGCCAGGGTCTGCGCAACCGAATCGTCGGCCACCGGGGCGACAAAGGCTTCACCCAGCCGCTTAAGCAGTACATAACGAATCGTGCCGGCCTCGGACTTTTTGTCGATCCGCATCAGTTCAAAGTAGCGGGCCGCCGGCAAAGCGGGGCCTTCCACCGGCAAGCCGGCACGGGCGATCAAGCTGCGCACGCGTGCAAGATCTGCGCGCGCCAAATGGCCTAGGCGGCACGACAAATCAGCCGCCATCACCATGCCTGCGGCCACAGCTTCCCCATGCAGCCAGGTGCCGTAGCCCAAGCCGGCCTCGATGGCGTGTCCGAAGGTGTGTCCGAGATTGAGCCAGGCCCTTATCCCTGTTTCCCGCTCGTCCTGAACCACGATCTCGGCCTTGATTTCACACGAGCGGCGAATCGCGTGCGCCAGCGCCGCACTGTCGCGTCGCAGAAGGGCATCAAGATTGCTTTCAAGCCAGGCAAGAAATTCCGCATCGTAGATGAACCCGTATTTCACGACTTCGGCCAATCCGGAGCGGAATTCGCGCTCCGGCAGGCTGGCCAGCGTGCCGGTGTCGGCGAGTACCAGGATCGGCTGGTGAAACGCGCCGATCATGTTTTTGCCGGAGGGGTGGTTGATCGCGGTCTTGCCACCCACCGAGGAGTCCACCTGAGAGAGCAAGGTTGTCGGCACCTGGATGAAGGGCACGCCACGCTGATAGATGGCAGCCGCAAATCCGGTGATGTCGCCCACCACGCCGCCGCCCAGTGCTATGAGAGTGGTCTTGCGGTCGCAACGCTGTGCAAGCAACGCGGAATGGATCTGGTTGAGTGTTTCCCAGGTCTTGGCGGCTTCACCATCGGGAACAACGATCTCGATTGTCTCCAGGTCAGCGCCGGCGAGGCTTGCGCGCAGGCGCGCGAGAAAGTACGGCGCTATGCGGTCGCTGGTCACAATCGCGGCGCGACCGCGAATGCGCCCCTTGAAGTGGGCGGAGTCATCGATCAGGGATGGCCCAACTACGATCGGATAAGAACGATCGCCTAGGTTGACGCGAAGTTCATCCATGTATTTCTTATCTGCTGCTCAAGTTTGCCGGCCAGCTGGTGCGGACTTTGCCGGCCGGTATCGACGATCAGGTGCGCGGTTTCGCGATAGAACGGATCGCGATCCGCGTAAAGCTGCGTGAGTCGTGCTTCCGGGTCGGCGGTTCGCAAGAGCGGGCGATTGCGGTCCTGTTGGGTACGCTGCCAAAGGTCGGAAGCCTGTGCGTGCAGGTAAACCACGAAGCCGCTTGTCCTCAAGGCGACCCGGTTGGCCGGATCGATGATCACACCGCCGCCAGTGGCCAGCACGATGCCGGTACGCTGTGTCAATTCGGCGATCACCAGGGACTCACGTTGGCGAAACCCGGCTTCGCCCTCAATTTCGAA
Organism: Burkholderiales bacterium; assembly: GCA_043736195.1. GTDB lineage: Bacteria > Pseudomonadota > Gammaproteobacteria > Burkholderiales > JAEUOS01 > JAEUOS01. Next base: position 2,443 of record JAYTDE010000580.1, read on the forward strand.
AATGACCGGTACTTTGACCCCGGTACGGGCCTCGATCTCGTGATCGGAATCCAGAAATGGACGCGCGAAATGGCGGGCGAGAATCCGTCCGACGGTGGTCTTGCCGGCACCCATCAATCCGACCAGATAGAGGTTTTGATCGTGATTTTCCACAATCGGAAGTTTATCAGCCGCAGGTCGAACGATTCAGGTAAAAAAAGGCCGGGCAGAGCCCGGCCTTTTCAAATCAAGGGCCGTTAGCGCACGTTCAGACGATCACTTACCACGCGCGGCGTGATGAAGACCAAAAGCTCGGTCTTGTCATTGCTGCGTTGTGTATTGCGAAACAGGTTGCCGAACACCGGCAGGTCGCCGAAGAAAGGCACCTTGGTCAGCGAGTCGCGTTCGTTTTGCGTATAGATGCCACCAATGACCACCGTGCCGCCGTTATCGACCAGCACCTGCGTCTTGACAGATTTCGTGTCGATGGCGAAGCCGGCGGTGGTGACTTGGCCAACCGAGTCCTTGTTCACCTGCACGTCCATGATGATATTGCCCTCAGGAGTGATCTGCGGCTTGACCTTGAGGCTCAGATTAGCCTTGCGAAAGGTGACCGAGGTTGCGCCGCTGCTGGTGGCCTGCTGGTAGGGCAACTCGGTACCCTGCTCGATGGTTGCCTCGACCTGGTCGGCGGTCAAGACCCTGGGCGCGGAAATGATCTTGCCCTTGCCTTCGGCCTCGATCGCGGAGATTTCTAGATTGATGAAGCGACTGAAGCTGTTGGTGAACAGCGATATCGCAAGGCTGCCGGCATTGATGCCGTTGATCCCCTGGGCCGGCATGCTGACGTTCTGGGTGTTTGGAATATAGCTCGTGCCGGTCACCGCGGCCTGCAGGTTCTGTTCGCCCACACCCAGGTAGTTTCCGGAGAAGCCGAGGCGCAGACCGCTGTTGCCCGCGATCCCGGTACCCGCAAGAGAACGACCGGCTATTGCCTGCGTATTACCGGTGCCCAGCCTGGCGCCAAGATTCTTGCTGAACGAATCGGTCGCCTCGACGATCCGCGCTTCAATCAACACCTGGCGCACCGAGATGTCGATCTTGGTGATCAACCGACGCACCTCCTCGAGTCGGGTCGGGGTATCCTGCACGAACAACTGGTTGGTGCGCGCATCAACCACCGCGCTACCGCGCTTGGAAAGAATTTTCTGGGTTGGATCCG
>JAYTDE010000581.1:0-11680 GCA_043736195.1 Burkholderiales bacterium
CCCGCGTTCCAGCGCCACCTGCGGCATCGCCTCCAGCAGCCCTCCGGTATAGGGGTGCCGGGGGGCGCGGAACAAATCCGCGACCGATGCGCTCTCAACCACCTGGGCGCCGTACATCACCACCACGCTGCGGGCGATATCGGCCACCACGCCGAGGTCGTGGGTGATGAACAACACCGACATGCCGGATTCCCGTTGCAGGTCGCGCAGTAATTCCAGGATCAGCGCCTGGATGGTCACATCCAGCGCCGTGGTCGGCTCGTCGGCGATCAGGATTTCCGGCTCGGGGCACAAGGCCAGCGCGATCATCACGCGCTGTTTCATGCCACCGGAAAGCTGGAACGGATAATCCGTAAGGCAGCGCGCCGGATCGGGAATGCCGACCCGTTGCAGCCATTCCAGCGCGCGTGCCTGCGCTGCCGCGCCGCGACAGATGCGATGCCGCTGCAGCACTTCGACGATCTGTTCGCCGCAGGTCATGACCGGATTGAGGCTGGTCGCCGGCTCCTGGAAGATCATGCCGATACGCCGGCCACGCACATCGCGCATGCGGGCCTCGGGTAGCCCAAGCAGATTGTCGCCGCCCTGCATGACCGCGCCGTCTTCGACCCATGCCGCCTCGGGCAAGAGTCGCATGATCGACAGCGCGGTCATCGACTTGCCGCAGCCGGATTCCCCCACAATTGCAAAGGTTTCGCCTGGCGCCAGGTCGAGATCGACCTTGTCGAGCGGATGCACCACCCCGGCCGCGCTGTCGATGCGGGTTTCAAGGCCCCTGACTTCGAGTAGCGCGCCCATCAAACCTCGCGTGCCAGCCGCAACGGGCGCCGCCGCCCCTGCGCCACAAGGCGTGGATCGAACGCATCGCGCACTGCATCGGCGAACAGGTTGGCCGCCAGCACCAGCAACAGCATGAAGAAAAACGCGGCCGCCAGCGACCACCAGACCATCGGCTCGCGCGACATCTCAAGCCGCGCGGCATTGATCATCGAGCCGAAGCTGGTCATCGAGGGATCGACACCGACGCCCACATAGGACAACACCGCCTCGGTCAACACCATGCCGGAGAAATCCATCACCGCGCTGATGATCACCAAGTGCATCACGTTGGGCAGGATGTGGCGCACGATGATCGCCAGGCGCGAGACGCCGAAGGCGCGTGCCGCCTGCACGTACTCAAGTTCGCGCAGCTTGAGGGTTTCGCCGCGCATCAGGCGACACAGGCCGGTCCAGCTCATCACGCCCAGAATGATGCACAGGGCCAGCAATCGAAAATCCGCGCGCTCGACCGCGGTCTGGAACCAGGCCGGATTGGCATCGATGGTGACCTGCATGATCAGCACCGAGGCGGCGATCAAGAGCACCCCCGGAATCGAATTGAGGGTGGTGTACACATACTGGATCAGGTCGTCGACCCAGCCGCCGAAATAGCCCGCCGCGATACCCAGCAGCACGCCCAGGGGCAGCATCACCAGGGTGGTGAGGGTGCCGATGATCAGTGCCGTGCGCACACTCTTCATGGACAGGAGCAGCACGTCCTGCCCGACTTTGTCGGTGCCGAACAGGTGGTAACGGCTGCCCAGGGTGGCGGCAATACCTGCGAACAGGCAGATCGCCAGGAGCGTCAGCAGTATCGCGCGCCAAGGTCGCGCACCTTCGCCACTCCACGCCGTGCGCCAGGCAAGACCCAGGCCGCCGGCGCCGCCACCATCGGTGGCCGCAATGATCAGCAAGGCCATGGCCAGCCAGACCATGAATCCCAGCGCCAGTCCGCGCGCGCCATGCACCGCGATATCGGCGTTGCGCTCCCGTGCCGGGTCAGCCAGATGTGCGCCGCCATTGACCAGCCGCGGAAAATCGCGCACCGTCCGCACGACACCGTTGGCGTCGGTGATTTCACGCGCCTCGCGAGAAAACCCATGCGTCGCCAGGGGCGCGGAATAGGTCTTTTCACTCTTGCCCGCCATTGGCCCCAGCACTGACTGCGCCAGCAGGTCGAGCACGCTCCGGACCTCGACCGAATATTGCGTTTTGACGGCAGCCCCGGGTTTGGCTTCGAGCGCTGGCCGATAGTGCAGCGAATCAAGAACCCCGACCAGGGCGAACGCCGCCAGCAGCGTCGCTGCCGCCATGCCGACCGGGTTCTGGCGTACCCGCCCCCAGGGCGCGCGCAGATGCGCATGGCGCGCGGCATGGCGCGCATAGGCCGCGCACACCGCCAGCAGCAGAAACAGCAGCAGGTCGGTCCACAGGAATACCGGCTGGAAGTTCATGCTGGCAGCCTGACGCGCGGATCGACCAGCGTGTATGAGATATCGGTGAGTACCAGGCCGATGATGTAGAGCACCGAACCGATGAAAACCATCGAGCGCACCACGCCGAAATCCTGTGCCTGGATCGCCTCGATGGTGTAACTGCCGAGGCCGGGAATGCCGAAAAACGATTCGGTCAAAAGGCTGCCGATGAAAAGGCCGGGGATCACCACCACCACACCGGTCAGGATCGGGATCATGCCGTTCTTGAGCACATGGTGAAACAGCACGACCAGCTCCGACATGCCCTTGGCGCGCGCGGTACGCACATAATCGCGCCCCATCTCCTCCAGAAAGATGGTGCGGTACAGGCGGGTCGCGCCCCCTAAGCTGGTGAATACGCCGATGGCTACCGGCAACACCAGAAACCTGAAACTGTCGATGCCACCGGCGTAACCGGAAATCGGCACCAGATGCCAAAGCTTGGAAAACACATACTGCCCGGCGATGATGAAGAACAAGCTGGAGATCGACATCATCGCCACCAGAAACACCTGCGAGGCGAAGTCAAAGCGTGTCGCACGGAACAAGGCCAGCAGCAGGGCGAATGAAATATTGAGCCCCAGGCCGACGATGAATACCGGCAGTTGAACCGCCAGACTGGGACCCGCACGGGTACGAATCTCGTTCCAGATATCGCGGCCGTCGTCGGCGCGGCCGAAATCCAGCAGGAACATGGCCGCCGACTTCTCGAAGTAGATGGTGTCGGTGAAACGCTTCGCACCTTCGGCCGCGGCGTTGTACACCAGCGGCTTGTCGTAGCCGCGCTCGGTCTTCCACTTGGCGATCGCGTCCGGGGTCACGCGTTTGGCACCCAATTGCATGCGCGCGATGTCGTCAGGCGTATTGACCTTGAAAAACAACCAGAAGGTGATCAGGTTGACGCCGATCAGGATCAGGACGGCGTAGAACAGACGGCGAATCAGGTAGGCCGTCATGCGCGTTGCGTGCGCTTAAGCGCCACCGCCGCCTCGGCGCGGCGCCAGTAGCGCAGGCCCAGCCAGGCCAGCGCGGCTGCCGCGATCAGCAGCAGCGCGAACGGCCACACCCGCGAGCGATTCCACTCGGCGCGCATGCGCGCGCGCTGCTCGCTATCGACACGCTGATACTTGATGCCGTTGCGCGCCATCTCGTTGGGTTTGCTGTTGCCGACCCAGGCATGTGCGAGCCCGTAGCTCTTGGGATGAAAGCCCCAGGCCCAGGGGGCATCGACATGCAATACCTTGACCGCCTCTTCGATCGCGGCCAATCGTTCCGGGCCATTGTCCATCGCCTTCAACTTTTCGAACAAGGTATCGAACGCAGGGTTGTTGTAGTTGGCGCGATTTTCACCGCCACTTTTCGCCACCGAATTGGGCCCGTAGAGCATGAACAGGAAGTTTTCCGGGTCGGGATAGTCCGCATTCCAGCCCATGAAGAACATTTGCGTGTTGCCCTTGCGCACTTTTTCCTGCAGCCGGTTCCAGTCGGTGCCGCGCACATCGAGCTGTATGTCGATCTTGGCGAATTGCTTGCGGTACCAGTCCAGGCGCGCCTTGTCGCTCGGGCCGCCGTCACGCACGTCGAGCGCCAGCACCAGCGGCCGGCCGCTTACGGCGTCGCGACCGGCCGGAAACCCGGCCTCGGCCAAGAGGCGCTTGCCCTCGGCGATCGGCCGCCGTACCGTCTTGCCTTCCTTGATTTCGTAGGCGATCGGGTTGATCGACGCGTTGCCTTCCTTGAAACCGAATATTCCGGGAGGCAATGGGCCTTGCGCGGCAATGCCGCGGCCGTTGCGAAAGATCGAGATGAATTCATCGATATCGATCGCGATGGTGATGGCCTGGCGGATTTTGCGCGCCCGTTCGGCATTTTTGGGGTCGGCGCCACCGACCACCGGATCAAGCCAGTTGAAGGCCAGGAACGAGGACGAGGTCGCCGTCGAGGTACGCAGCCGAATACCGCGTGCCTCCATTTCCTGCGTCAGGCCTGCCTCCCCCTCCACACCCGAGCGCACCGCCTGGTCGAAATTGTCCGAATCGATGCCGGAGCGATCGTAGTAGCCCTGCAGGAACTTGTTCCAGTACGGAATCGTTTCCTTTTCCCGTGTGAACACCACACGGTCGATGAACGGCATGATCTTGCCGGCATCCTTGAGCAGGCCCGCTTCACGGTCGCCAGGCTCACCTTCAGTCGGATAGGGTTCGCCGCGAAAGTTCGGATTGCGCGAAAGCACCATGCGTGCATTCGGATTGTTCTCGGTGAGCATGTAGGGCCCGGTGCCCACCGGATACCAGTCGAGCGTGAAGTTGCGCTCGCGCATGCCGGCCTGTGAATAAAACTGGTCGACCTCCCAGGGTACGGGCGCGAAAAACGGCATGGCCATCCAGTACAGGAACTGCGGGTATTTGCCCTTGACGGTGATCTCGAAGGTGGCGGCATCGATCACCCTGACCCCGGCGATGTCGAAGCCGCGCAGATCGAGCCAGGCCTCACGCCCCTCTCCGCCTTCGAGTTTTTTTTGCGCCCCCTTCAAGGTCTCGCCATATTCCCTGAGGCCCGCGATGTAATCCGCCATGTGGCCGAAGATCGGCGAATTCACGCCTGGATGTGCCAGCCGCTTGATCTGGTAGACGTAATCCTCCGCGGTCAGGAGGCGCGAGCCGGTCGCGCCGAAGTCGTCCATGCTGAAGTTGCGCGCGATCGCCTCGCGCGACAGTTGGCGATTGGCCGCGACAAACGCCGGATGCGGCTGGTAACGAATGTCCGGCCGAATGCGGATTTCGTAGACCGAACTCTTGATGGCCGATGCCGCCGCGTCGGCCGGCAGTGCGGCACCTGCGGCGTCCAGGTAGCGCGGCTTCGGCAAGGCCAGCGCGGTACCGGTCACCAACTCGTACGGGCGCTTGAAATAGTGATACTGGAAGGGCGGTTCGTAGATTTGTGCGTTGAACGCGGCCTCATCCTCGGTATAGGATTTGGCCGGGTCCAGATGCTTGGGGCGCTCCGAGAATGAGGTGTAGAGCGTGTTGTCAAGCGGGCCCGCGGCCGCGTACGGATTGTTCCAGATCTCGCCGCATCCTTGCAAGGCGAGCACCGACAGGCACAGCGTCCCGGCCATGGCGATGCGCCCGGCGATTTGGCAGGGATCCCGCATAGCTATTGTGAGCATCGGCGAAGTGTAGCGAATCAGGGCCGGTTCGGGGCCGAACCCTATAATCGCAAGCTTACAAAGTAGATGCGAGGCATGCGATGGGTTTTCTCGATGGAAAGCGAATTCTGATCACCGGGGTATTGAGCCACCGCTCGATCGCCTACGGCATCGCACGCGCCTGCCACAAACAGGGTGCACAACTGGCATTCACCTACCAGGGCGAGCGTTTCGAGGAGCGCATTCGCGGCTTCGCCGCCGAGTTCGGCTCGACCCTTACCTTCCCGTGCGATGTCGCCGACGACGCGCAGATCGCCGCGGTGTTTGCCGCGCTCAGGTCCCACTGGGATGGCCTCGACGGCCTGGTGCACGCGATCGGCTTCGCCCCGAAGGAAGCGATCGAGGGTGACTTCCTGGATGGTGTGTCGCGCGACGCCTTCCGCATCGCCCATGACATCTCCAGCTACAGCTTTGCCGCGCTGGCCAAGGCAGCCATGCCCCTGATGCAGGGCCGCGGCGGCGCCTTGCTGACCCTGACCTATCTTGGTGCCGAGCGGGTGGTACCGAACTACAACACCATGGGCCTGGCCAAGGCGAGTCTGGAAGCCGCGGTGCGCTACATGGCGGGCAGCCTCGGGCCGCGCGGCCTGCGCGTCAACGGCATCTCGGCCGGCCCGATCAAGACCCTTGCCGCCATGGGCATCGGCGGGTTTTCAAAGATACTCAAGTTCGTCGAGGAAAACGCGCCGATGCGGCGCAATGTCAGCATCGACGACGTCGGCAACGTGGCGGCCTTCCTGCTTTCCGATCTCGCCGCGGGCGTAACCGGCGAGATCACCTATGTCGACAACGGCTTCAACACTGTCGTGGGCGGCATGCCAGGCGCCTGAACCCAGGCGATCGAACAGTCACCACAGCCAAGTCGCTCACCAACCACTATCGCAAGGGCTATCCGTGCCGGCACAAACCAGGATCAAACCCAACCTCTACAAGGATTCCGTCGCGCTGATGCGCATCGCCGAAAAGCTGCTGCAGGATCCGGCGATCCAGCGTGCGACGCTGGTCATGGGAACGCCTGCCAACAAGGAAATCCTTGAAGAAGCCGGTTTGTTGGCCAGGCCAGCGGCCGCCGCCGGCCCCAGCGATCTGATTGTGGTGGTCGAAAGCCAGTCGGACGAGGCCTTGCTGGCAGCGTTCGATGCGATCGACGCGGCGCTGACCGCGGTTGCCAAACCGTCCGGCGAGGCGCGCCGGATTCCCGCCCACAGCATCACCATGGGACTGGGAGCGGCCGGCAACCCCGCTGCCAACCTGGCGCAGATCTCGGTACCGGGCGCCTATGCCGGCGCCGAGGCGCTCAAGGCGGTGAAGGCCGGCCTCAACGTTTTTCTTTTCTCCGACAACGTGCCGCTTGCCCAGGAACTGGCCATCAAGCAGCTGGCGCAACGCCGCGGCCTGATCGTCATGGGGCCGGACTGCGGCACCGCGATCGTAGGCGGTGTGCCGCTGGGCTTTGCCAATGTGGTTCGGCGCGGCAACGTCGGCCTGATCGGCGCCTCCGGCACCGGTCTGCAGGAAGTCAGCTGCCAGGTCCACCTGCAGGGAGCGGGTGTGAGCCATGCCATCGGCACCGGTGGTCGCGATGTCAAGGCGGAAATCGGCGGCATCAGCATGCTGATGGCGCTCGACCTGCTGGCCGCGGATGCCGCGACCAAGGTCATCGGGATTGTCTCAAAGCCGCCGGCGCCGGCTGTCATGCGGGCGGTGATCGAGCGCGCCGGGGGTGCCGGCAAGCCGGTGGTGCTGTGCTTCCTGGGCGCCGCCGCGCAGGTGACGCCCCCCAACGTGACGCAAACCGCCGATCTTTACGCCTGTGCTTCGGCTTGCGTGGCGCATTCCCTTGACCGCCCGCCCGCGCCCATGCTGCAAAGCGCACTGCCGGCGACGCATTTCGCGCCTGGCCAGCGCTACCTGCGCGGCCTGTTTTCCGGCGGCACGTTCTGCACCGAAGCCCAGGTCGCGCTGCGCGCCCTGGGCATCGCCAGCTATTCCAACGTACCTCTCGAAGCGGGGCTTGCGCTGGCGCATCCCGGCCGCTCGCAGCAGCACACCATGCTCGATTTGGGCGACGATGATTTCACCGTGGGGCGCCCGCACCCGATGATCGACCCTTCGCAGCGGCTGGCGCGCCTGGCCATGGAGGCCGCCGATCCGGAAACCGCGGTGATCCTGCTGGACATCGTGCTGGGGTATGCCGGCCACCTCGATCCGGCCGGTGCCCTTGCCAGTGCGATCCGCGCCGCGCGCACGGCTGCCGGCAACGCCGGCCGTGAGCTTGCGGTCGTGGCCTTTGTATGCGGTACAGAAGAAGATCCGCAAGTGCGGTCCGTTCAGGAGCGCAGCCTGCATGATGCAGGCGCGTTGCTGGTTGCTTCAAGCACGCATGCGGCCCGCCTGGCCGCCCAAATGGTGGCCTGATGAAACGCCAGTTCCCTCGCTTGACGGCGCCGCATGCGCCGCGCCACGAACTTTGTGGTGCAGTGTCGTGAGCGCGCGGCGCGTGGTGATCGCGCTGGGCGGCAATGCGGCCTACCCTCCCACCATTCGTGGCACGGCCGAGGAACAACTGGCGGTCATGGCTGAATTGTGCGAACACTTCGTACGCATGATCGAGGATGGCTATCAGTTGATCCTGACGCACGGCAACGGCCCGGTGGTCGGCAACATCCTGTTCCGCATGGCCAAGACCGCGCTCGAACTGCCACCCATGCCGATGGATGTGTGCGTGGCCCATTCGCAGGGCGGCATGGGCTACATGCTGCAGCAATCGTTTTCCAACGTGCTCAAGCGCCGCGGTTGCGATGCCACCGTGGCTGCGGTCCTGACCGAGGTCGAGGTCGACCCGAACGACCCGGCGTTCGCCGACCCGACCAAGCCGGTCGGCAAGTTTTTCTCAAGCCATGAAGCAGCGCGCATGGCGCAAGAGACCGGCTGGATATTCAAGGAGGACTCGGGCCGCGGCTGGCGACGCGTGGTCGCCTCGCCCGCACCACGCAAGATCCTCGACCTGGCGGCGATTGAAGCTTTGCTTACGGCCGGCATCATTCCGATCGCCGCCGGTGGCGGCGGCATCCCGGTGGTGCGCGACGCCGACGCCTGCCACCATGGCGTGGCCGCGGTCATCGACAAGGACCTCACCTCGGCCATGCTGGCGGCGCAAGCCGGCGCCGATACCCTGATCATGCTGACCGGCGTTCCGCAGGTGATGCTCGATTTCGGCAAACCAGGCGCACGCGCGGTCGCCCGCATGACGGTGAGCGAGGCGCGCAAACACATGGCCGATGGCCAGTTCCCGCCCGGCAGCATGGGACCCAAGGTCCAGGCGGCGCTCAATTACTTAGCCGCGCGCGACGGCACGGTGGTGATCACCTCGCTTGAGCATGCCTACGATGCGCTCGCAGGAAGCGCCGGCACCAGGTTGGTACGCGATGCCTGAAGTCGCGCAACTTGTGCAGGTGCGCGCGGTCGGCCGGATTGCCGCGGCCGCGTTGCGCGCCAGCGGCGGCCGGGTAGCCGCCGTGCCGGCCTTTCCAACTGCGCCCTATGTGGCAGCCGGCGGCGAAATCGTATGGATTGGCGCTGCCGGACCGATGCATCCGCGCGCGGTTTTCGTCGCCGGCCCCTACAGCGTGGAAGACCAATTCATGCCTGAAATCGAGGCATGGCGCCCGCTTTCGGCCAGCGACCGCGGCGGCGCCACGCCGCGCTTGCTCGCGGCCATGCCGGGCTTGGCGGCCGGCCTGTTGCCCACTTTGCCGGCGCGCGGCTACGCCCCCTTGCTCGCGGCACGCCCGCTCGAGTTCCTGCTGCAGGCGCGCCGCAGCGACGCGCTCGCGCTGGCAACGGCCGCGACCTGCAATGATCCAGAGGGCTTTGTCACGGTCGCCACCCGCCTCCTGGGCCTGGGTGGCGGGCTCACACCATCGGGGGACGACTTCGTCGGCGGCGCGCTTTTTGCCCTGCGCATGGCCCATGCAAACGATCCGGGCTGGGCCGCGGCGGCCGCGACCATCCGCGCGCTGGCGACGACACGCACCCATGCCATCAGCGCGGCCCTGCTCGCCGATCTTGCCAATGGCGAAAGCTTCGCACCGCTGCACGAACTGCTGAACGCTGCGATGGCCGACGCTCCGGCACGGGTTTTGTCGGCACATGCGCGCGCGGTCGCGGCGATCGGCCATTCATCCGGTTGGGACATGCTGGCCGGCATTTTCGCCGCGACCGGCGCCCTTCCTGGCAACACCGTTTCAAGCAACTGAAGAACCCACCATGACCCTGATCTCGCAAGCGCCATCGGCCCTCAATGTCGGGCTCGACAGTTTCAACCAAAGCATCACCGGCAATGGCGGCAGTACGTTGCAGCTCGATTGGCAGCCTCCCGGCAACGCGGACCCGGCGCTGGCCTGGAAACTGGCCAGGCTGATGGGTGACAACGCCGATCCCGACGCCATCGGCAGTCGCGTCGACGCCGCCAACAAGACCGCCTGTGAGCGCGTGATCGCGGCGCGCCCGATGCTCACCGATGTCGCCCTGCGCGCCGATTCGGTGTGGCCGGAAATGAAATCCACGCGTATTCTGCTGCACGCCGGCGCACCGGTGGCCTGGCCGCACATGTGCGGCCCGATGCATGGCGCGATGGTGGGCGCGGCGCTCTACGAAGGCTGGGCCGATACGCCGGAACGCGCGCGCGCAATGCTCCTGCGAGGCGAAATCCGTTTCGCGCAATGCCATGATTTCAGCGCGGTGGGCCCCATGACCGGAATCATCTCGGCATCCATGCCGGTGTTCGTGGTGCAGAACGCGGATCGCGGCAACCTGGCATACACCAACCTGAACGAGGGTATCGGCAAATGCCTGCGCTTTGGCGCCAACAGCCCCGATGTGCTGGCCCGGCTCAAGTGGTTCGAGTCGGTGCTGGCACCGACACTCAAGGCCGCCGTGCGCCAGGTCGAGGGCGGCATCGACCTGAAGTCGATCCAGGCGCAGGCCCTGCTCATGGGTGACGAGGTCCATTCGCGCAATGCGGCGGCGACGGCGCTGTTTTTCATGCAACTGGCGACCGCCTTGTCGGCCACCGACACCCCGCAAAAAATGGTGCGCGAAACCCTGGAATTCATTTCCCGCACCTCGCAATTCTTTCTCAACCTTTCGATGGTCGCCTCGAAAGCCATCATGGATGCCGCCCATGGTGTCGAATATTCGAGCGTGGTCACGGCGACCGCGCGCAACGGCACGACCACGGGCTTGCGTATTTCGGGGCTTGGCGGCGAATGGTTCGAGGCACCCTCGGATCAACCCCAGGGCCTGTTCTTCCCCGGTTACAAGCAGGATGATGCCAATCCCGACCTCGGCGATTCGGCCATCTGCGAGACCGCCGGTTACGGTGGCTTGTCGATGGCCGCCTCGCCCGCGCTCACGCTGCTGGTGGGCGGCAGCGTGGCGGACGCCAACCATTGCTCGCGCCTGATGTATCACGTCACGACCACGCGCAACCCGGCCTTGTCGCTGCCCAATCTGGAGTTCGATGGTGCGCCCACCGGCATCGACGTGCGCAAGGTGGTCGATACCGGCATTCGTCCCGTGCTCACCACCGGCATCGCCCACAAAGAGGCCGGTATCGGCCAGATCGGCGCCGGCATCGTGCGTGTGCCCATGGCCTGCTACACCAAGGCGCTCGACGCGCTTGCCGCACGCTATTTATCTGACTGATACGCCGGCCAGCCCGGCGTTATCCTGGCACGCGCACCGCGGACGCGGCTCTTGGTATAGTGATCATCACGCACCCACGGGCATTTAGCCATGACGTGCCCGATTCTCTTGACCCCGATGACCGAGCTCAACTTCCACCGCTTTTCCGAACTGGCGCCAAACGCCTGCGATTTCATGCCGCAGAATCTGGTGATCGCGGGCTGGACCGGTCGTGATCGTGCCGCCCTGGAGCACCATGTAGCCGAGCTTGAGGCACTTGGGGTCAAGCGTCCGTCGTCGATGCCGGTCTACTATCGCGTGTCGACCGAACGCCTGTCCCAGGAGGCGGCCATCCAGGTACTCGGAGCGGATTCGTCGGGCGAAGTCGAGCCGGTGCTTTTTTCGATGAGTGATGGACTGTGGCTCGGTGTCGGCTCGGACCATACCGACCGCAAACTCGAAACCCTGTCGGTGGCCATGTCAAAACAAG
>JAYTDE010000582.1:0-2104 GCA_043736195.1 Burkholderiales bacterium
GTGCGCCACGCCCTCTTGTTCTCGGTTTTCGTCGTTGCTTCCTGCGGCCTGGCCTATGAGCTGATCGCAGCGGCACTGTCGAGTTATGTGCTGGGCGACTCGGTCACCCAGTTTTCCACCGTGATCGGCACCTACCTGTTCGCCATGGGGGTGGGCTCGTGGCTGTCGAAATTCATCGAGCGCGCGCTGGCCGTGCGCTTCATCCAGATCGAACTGCTGGTGGGGGTGATCGGCGGCTTCTCGGCGATGCTGCTGTTCATGGTGTTCGCCCATGCCGCCGAGCCGTTTCGCCTGGTGCTCTATGGCACGGTGTTCGTGACCGGCGTGCTGGTGGGCCTGGAAATCCCCTTGATCATGCGCATTCTCAAGAGCCAAGTGGCGTTCAAGGACCTGGTGGCGCAGGTGCTGAGCGTCGACTACCTGGGCGCGCTCGCGGTATCGATCCTGTTCCCGCTGGTGCTGGCACCGCGCCTGGGCCTGATGCGCACCAGTCTCCTGTTCGGCCTGATGAACGTGCTGGTGGCGCTGTGGGCGATACGCCTGTTCGGCGACGCCTTGCGCCCGGCGCGCTTTCTGCGGGCGCAGGGTGCGGCGGCGCTGCTGCTGCTGTTGGTCGGCTTCGTCTTTGCCGAACGCTTGACCGCATTGGCCGAGGAAGGCATCTACGCCGACCAGATCATCCACGCCGAATCGACGCCCTACCAGCGCATCGTCATCACCCGCTGGCGCGAAGACATTCGCCTGTTTCTCAACGGCAACCTGCAGTTCTCGTCGCGCGACGAGTATCGCTACCACGAGGCATTGGTGCACCCGGCGCTGGCCGCATTGCCGGGTGCGCGGCGGGTGCTGATCTTAGGTGGCGGCGACGGCCTGGCCGCGCGCGAAGTGCTCAAGTACCCACAGGTGGAAAGCATCGTGCTGGTGGATCTCGATGCGCGCATGACCGATCTGTTTCGCCGCAACGCCTTGCTCAAGCATTTGAACCAGGGGTCTCTGGACAACCCGAAGCTCACAGTTATCAACCAGGACGCGCTCAAATGGCTGGAAGCCAATCCCGAAGTCTTCGACCTGGTTCTGATCGATTTTCCCGACCCGTCCAACCATGCGCTGGGCAAGCTCTATTCATCGGCCTTTTATCGCCTGCTGGAAAAGCACCTGTCGGCGCGCGGCCTGGTGGTGGTGCAGGCGACCTCACCTTTCTATGCCCGCAAGACGTTCTGGTCGATCGTGGCCACCCTCGAAGATGCCGGTCTTGTCACCGCGCCCTATCACGCCTATGTGCCCTCGTTCGGCGAATGGGGCTACATCATCGCCGGGCGCGGCGCCTTCACCCCGGCGGCTGCGTTTCCGGTGGCCACCCGCTTCCTCACCGCGGCCACGCAAAAGCTGATGTTCGATTTTCCGGCCGACATGGCGCGCGTGCCGGCTGAGGTCAACCGCCTCAACAACCAGTCGCTGGTGCGTACCTTCGAGGAAGAGTGGGGGCGGGTGATGCGATGAGGCACGGCCTCCCCAGCCCCCCACGCGACGCGCCCTTGCCATGAAGCGCCGCGCGTTTTTAGGCGCGCTTTCGAGCGGACTATTCGCCTCGTGCGAGTTTCGCGACGGCCAGGCACTACCCATGGGTGACTTGCAGGGCCCCGACATGGCACTGGGCCACGCGTTGCGCGATGGCGGCCTGCCCCACCCAAGCGAAGAAAAGCGCATCGGCATCGCCATCATCGGCGCCGGCATCGGCGGGCTTTCGGCCACCTGGCAACTGGCCCGGCAAGGTGTGAGCGACATCCATCTGTTCGAACTCGAAAGCGCTTCAGGCGGCAACGCGCGCGCCGGCGAGAACGCGATCACGCCCTATCCGCTGGGCGCGCACTACCTGCCGCTGCCGGGCCCCGAAGCCACCCATCTGCGCACGCTCCTGGCCGACCTGGGTGTGCTTGAGGGCGATCCACAGGCCGCGATGCCCACCTACGATGAGCGCTATCTGGTGCATGCACCGCAGGAACGCCTGTATCACGGCGGCCTGTGGCATGAAGGCCTGATCCCGCGCCACGGCGCCAGTCGCCGCGACAGCGAACAGATGCAGCGCTTCGAGGAAGCGATCGCC
>JAYTDE010000583.1:0-4023 GCA_043736195.1 Burkholderiales bacterium
CGGAAGTTCAGTCGATCACGGCAGCGCCAGCGCGCGCAAGCAAGCCGGGCGACGCAGTGCCGCTTCCAGCCACGCATGGACGGCTGGCGTGGCGGCAAGCAAGTCGCCCTCGGGGCGGGCCCAGGCGAGGATAGACGCTACGTTGAGGTCGGCCACCGTAAAGCGCGGGGCGGCCAGGAATCCATGTTGCGCCAGATGCGCCTCAAGCACAGCCAGCGGGGCGCGCAGGCGGCCGGCGGCCTTGTGCGCGGCTTCGGGCTTGCGCCGTGCCGCAGGCAGCGCCTGACGATGCAGAAGTATGGCCACGCACTCGCGCTCGATTTCATTGACCGCCCAGAAGCTCCACATCGTGCAGCGCGCGTCCTCGGCCGCGCCGGCAGGCGCCAAGGGGCCGCCGGCGCGTCGCGCCAGATGCAGGTTGATGGCAATCGATTCCCACACCACCAGCCCGTCGTCTTCGAGCACCGGGATATGGCCGTTGGGATTGAGGCGCAGAAAACCGGGCTCGCGCGTCTGGCCGCGAAAATCCACCGGCACATGGGTGAACGGCAGGCCCAGTTCCTCCAGCATCCACAGGCAGCGAATTGCGCGCGAAGCGGCGACGCCGTGCAGTACCAGGCTCATCTGTTCAGATGTGCGCAGGCCGTCGCATTGCGCCGCTCCCTGCGTCCGGATGGTGGCAAGGCACAGTGCCGACGGCTCTTCTACTGCGCCTTGACCTGGTGGGCAAAGGTGTACTCGTCGGTGCGACCGGCATAGCTCAGGTGCTTCTTCATGGCCCAGGTGGCGATCTGGTGATGCAGCGGAATCGCGCCATAGGTCTTGAGCGCGAGCGTGGCGGCTTCCTGGGCCCCAATCTCGCGTTGCTTGTCGTCGGTATTCTGGAAGCCGGCTTCGAGCAGTTCGTCCACCCGCGGTAACGAGAACCTGCCCCAGTTCCAGGTGCCGAAGCCCTTGTCCGGGTTCGGCGTGGCGAGCAAGGCGCGCAGGGCCAGGTCGCCGGAGAATGAGCCCCAGCCCAGCATCGCAAAGGCGAACTCGCCGTTGCGCGCCTTGGTGAAATAGGTGGCTGCCGGGTGGGTTTCCACCTTGACCGCAAGGCCTACGCGCGTGAGCATCTGCGCCACCGCCTGGGCGATCTGGTCGTCATTGACATAGCGGTTGTTGGGTGCTGCCAGGGTCAGTGCGAAACCGTCGGGGTAGCCGGCTTCGGTCAGCAGTTTCTTGGCGCCTTCGACATCGACCGCGTCCGGCTTCAATGCGGCCACATGACCGAATACGGGCGGTGCCACCAGGTTGGAAGCGGGCAGGGCCAGGCCGTCCATCACGCGCTCGACGATGGCGCCGCGATTGATCGCTTTGGAAATCGCCTGGCGCACGCGAATATCGGTGAAGGGGTTTCTGGCCAGCGGCTTGCCGTCCTTGGCGGTCACACCCGGCGGGTTGGGGCGCCACTGGTCCATGTGGAAGAACAATGTGCGCCACGACACCTTTTGTGCCAGCCCCAGCCTGGCGTCGCGCTTCAGGCGCACGGCGTCGCCGGTCGGAATGTTCTCGATCATGTCGATGTCGCCGGCGAGCAGGGCGGCCAGGCGCGGCCCGTCGGTGGGCAGGATGCGCAGGGAGGCGGTCGCGAAGGCCGGCTTGGGCCCCCAATAGGCGTCATTGCGCGCCAGGTCGACGCGTTCGCCGCGCTTGTACTCCGCCAGCTTGTAGGGCCCGGTGCCGGCCCCCAAGGGCTTGCCGTCGGCGCCGTTGCGCGCCGAGTTGAAATCCTCGGTGGTGGCGGCCTTGGCGCGGGCGCTGATGATGAAAATGGAATTCAGGTCATAGGGCAGCATCGCATAGGGCGTGGCGGTCTTGAACATCACCACGTCGGGTTTGAGTGCCTTCATTTCGACGATCGCCTTGGTGAACGAGCCGTACTGGCCGCCACTTTTTTCGGCGGCGCGCGCACGTTCGATCGAAGCGATCACATCGGCGGCACCGAACTCGCTGCCGTCGTGGAACTTCACGCCGCGGCGCAGCTGGAACTCCCAGGTGGTCTTGTCGACCGCTTTCCAGCTTTCGGCAAGGCCCGGAATCAGGCGTGCATCCGCGTTGACATGGGTGAGCGCGTCATAGATGTGCCACAGGGCATTGTTGTTCGAGCCGATGTTGATGTGATGCGGGTCGAGCGAGGTGATGTCGGCGGCGATGCCGATGCGCAGGTTGGTTCCTTGCGCGAATACGCTGGCGGGCACCAGCAGAAGCAGGAGTAGGCGCAACAACATGGGTTGATCGCTCGCGGCACTGTTCTGGAACGCGGAATTGTTGCACAGGTTGGGGGCCGCGCCGCCGGCATATGGGAAAATGCGATGCATGATCACGCAGTCACACCCCTGCCATTTTCGATCCCGCTGTGTTGCCCGAAAGTCGTGCCGAGCGTGAGGGAATGACGCTGGCAGTCGTGATGGTACCGGTCGTGATGCCGCCTGCCGGACACTGCGGGTGCGATCCGCGGGCCATTGTGTGAGCGACCCGCGAGAATCGCCGCCATCGACCCGGGCTGGAGTTCGGGCCGGCATTTTCATGATGCTGGGTTGCGCCTTCACCTTCGCCAGCCTCGACGTGCTGGTCAAGCATTTGAGTAGCGAGGTGCCGACCCTGCAACTGGTCTGGTTCAGGTACTTCTTTCACGTCGCCCTGATGCTGCTGGTGTTCGGCCCGCCGATGGGCGCACGCCTGTGGCGCACCGAAAACCTGCGCTGGCAGGTCGGGCGCGGCGCCATCCTGATTCTGTGCACCTGCCTGTCATTCGTCGGCTTGTCGCTGATGCCGCTGGCGGAGTTCACTGCGATTGCTTTTGTCACGCCCCTGATCGTCACCTTGCTCGCCAGAAGTTTTTTGCACGAGAAAGTTTCGCCGGCGCGCTGGGCGGCGGTGATCGCCGGCTTTTGTGGCGTGTTGATCATCATCCGTCCGGGCGGCGGCCTGTTCGGGTGGGCGGCGCTGATTCCGCTCGGCCTGTCGCTGGTGTACGCGGTGTTTCAGATCCTCACGCGCAAGTACGCCGGCGCCGACGATCCGGTGACAACGCTGTTCTTCACCGGCCTCACCGGTGCGGTGCTTGCCAGCGGGCCGATATTCTGGGTATGGCAAACGCCGACCCTGCAGCAATGGCCGCTGTTGGTCGCGCTCGGGCTATGCGGTGCCGGTGGGCACTTGCTGCTGATCCTCGCGTTCCAGCGCGCGCAGGCCTCGAGCCTGGCGCCGATTTCCTATACCCAGTTGCTGTTCGCCACCGCCCTGGGCATTGTGGTCACGCACCACGTTCCCGATGGCTGGACGCTGCTGGGCATGGGCGTGATCGCGGCAGCCGGCCTGTATGCCGCGTTGTTGCAAGGCATGCAGGGAATCGCCGGGCGCAAGCGCGCGGGCGACCAAGCCGACGTGCCGACAAGCGATTGACGGGCGTGGGTTTGCCTTCGGGCCTGTCCCGCCTTGTGCTTTAATTCATGCCATGTCACCACCGTTCAAAAACATCGCGATCGTCGGCAAATACCAGAGCCAGGGCGTCGCCGAGCCGTTGGTGGCGATTGCCAGTTACCTCAAGGCCAGCGGCTACAACCCGATTGTCGAGAAAGACACAGCTGACAACATCGGCCTTTCGGATTACCCCACGGCGGCGGTGGGCGAGATCGGGCGCGAAGTCGACCTGGCCGTGGTGGTGGGCGGCGATGGCACCATGTTGTCGGTCGCGCGCATACTGGCTGCACACAACGTGCCATTGGTGGGGGTCAACCAGGGGCGGCTCGGCTTCATGACCGACATCGCCTTGCGCGATACCCAAAAGGCCCTGAAAGCGATCCTCGAGGGCGAATACGTGGCTGAGGAACGTCACATCCTGCAGGGCAGCGTGACACGCCACGGCCAGGTGTTGCTCGATACCCTGGCGCTCAACGACGTGGTGGTCAGCCGCGGCGCGATTGGCGGCATGGTGGAGCTTACTGTCACCATCGACGGCAAGTTCGTCTACAACCT
>JAYTDE010000584.1:0-1853 GCA_043736195.1 Burkholderiales bacterium
AAAATCAGCAAGCCCGCCGCTAAAAATCCGAGCCCGTAGACGATTGCGACCACAATCGCCACCACCAGTGCCGCGACACCGAAGCCGATCAATAGCCCGACCGAGCCGAGCGCCATGCCCTCCAATCCGCCCAGGCGCGAAGGCCCCATGTGTACAGGCAACCAGCCGGTGTACAGCGCAATCAGACCGACGACCAGCAGCACCGCAAGCAGGGCCATGAGGCTGGCAAAAACCACCGACAGAATTTTGGCCCAAACGCTATGCGTTTTCGTGGCAGCGCCCCATGCGCGCCCCCAACCGGTCCTTGGTGCCTCGGCGACAACGTTAATCCGGGATGACATCGTCGGTGATGCCGCCTGCTGCGCGGCCAAGGTCGCGGGCAGCTCGATGGTGGCGACCACGCCTTTGGGGTCGTTGGACTCGATCATGAACTTCGCCTTGTCGCCGTAGAGTGCGGTGAGGCGCTCACGCAGATTGGTCAGCCCCACGCCGCCGCCGGCCTGAATCGGCGCGTCCGACAAGCCGCGGCCCGTGTCCTTTACTTGCAGCCGGATGCGGTCTCCCTCGGCCGTAAATATGCGTGTGACGATGACGTCAATACGTCCGCCTTCGCGTTGCGGCTCCAGGCCGTGCTTGATGGCGTTTTCCACCAGAGAGGGCAGCATCATCGGCGGGAAGGGCGCTGTCATCAGGTCGTCGGGCACATCGATGCCGAACTCAAGCCGCGCACCCATGCGCATTTTCAGGATATTGAGATACGCTTTCACCCGCTCGACTTCTTGCCCAACGGTGGAGGAGTTCTCGCGCATTTTTGGCAGCGATGCTCGCAAGTATTGAATTAGGTGACCGACCATTTGGTTGGCGGCCGGTGGATCGACTTCGGTCAACGCCTGCACGTTTGCCAGGGTGTTGTACAGAAAGTGCGGCTCCACCTGCGCCTGCAGGGCTTGCAAGCGCGCTTCCGTCACCTGCCGATTCACGTTGCTGATCTCGGCCTCTTCCGTTTTCATGTCGGCGAGCGCCAAGGCACGCCGTGAGCGCCCGATATAGAACTTGGCGATGATCAGCATGATGAACAGGGGAATGAAACTGAGAATCAGTGCCGAGCCCACGCCAATACGCCATACATCGCCCGCTACTTTCGCGCGGATGTCGTCGCGGACTTCGGGCGCCAGTGGCGACAAGGGTGCTGGCGAAGCAAGCGGTGCTAGCGGTGCAATGGGCGGCAGGTGGATGCCTGTCTCACTCAGGCCAATGTGCACGCCGGCGTCGGTTTTGGCAGGCTTCGGTGGTGTGGGCAAAGGGGGAGCAGGGGGCGCTGGGGACGATAAGGGCGAGGCTGAGGCTTTCGGGGTCGCCGCTGCATCGGGTTTGCCGACGTTTGCCTTCACACCTTTTTCGTCGATTTTCACCTGGACGCGGGGCTTCGCTGGATCGACCGGATTGATATCGACGTTTACGCCCTTGTCTATATCTATATTTACGCTGACATTGGTGTCACGCAGTTTCTTGATCGCTTTCACGGCGTCTTTGGCCGCCTGTTCGCGTTCCTTTGCGCCACGAATCAAATCGTCGAACGACTTCTCGGTGGCCGTCGTCTCGATGCCTTTGCTGCGCAGCTTCTCGAGGGCCTCCTGGCGCGCTTCCTCGATGGTTTCGCGCGCTTCGGTCGCCGATTCTGTCGCCGATTGCGCAACCTCCACCGCCGCCTCGTGTGCTGCAACGGCTGCTTCTTGCGCAGCCGATCGCATTTCAGTGCCGACGCGGGCCCGCGCAGTTGAGAGCTCTTTACGCGCACGCTCAATTTCACTTAATGCACGATCAAGTTCCGCTTTACGCGCCGGGTCGACAGA
>JAYTDE010000585.1:0-3989 GCA_043736195.1 Burkholderiales bacterium
GCGCTTGCTTGCTGCTTCCGGCATGGCGCGCCGGCTTAGGGTCAAAGGGGGGCGGGTCGAATCGAATTTCAGGTGAAGCAGCGGTCCCGTCGATCACTCGCGGCAACAGATTTAGATCACCGCCCGCCAGCGCCAGCAACTGGCCTACGACATGCAGGGCAACCGGCGTAGCGCCACCGCCAGAAAGGCAACAGGGGACAGACTCGCATCATGTTTCAGCGAATGTGAAGGCGGCCTTGGAGTCCGACTGCTTCAGGTCTGTGTTAGCCTGATCCCGTCACTGGCGTCGCGTGATTGATGTGTGGCAGGGAGGCATGGATGGTACACAGGGATCTCAAATTGCCGGGCACTGAGCTTCCAGCTTATTGTCAGCGCAACGGCATTCGTCGCCTGGATCTGTTCGGCTCGGCAACGCGTCAAGACTTTGCACCGCAGAGCGATGTCGATCTGCTCGTCGAGTTTCGGCCGGAGGCCAGGATCGGCTTTCTTGCCCTGAGCCGCATGCAGCGCGAGCTGTCGGAGCTGTTTGGACGACGCGTCGATCTGGTCCCGCGCGGCGGCCTCAAACCGGTGATTGCGTCATCGGTCCTGGGGGAAGCCGTGCCGCTGTATGCGGAGTGACGATCTGTATCTGTCGGATATCGTTCAAGCGGCCGATTCCATCGCGCGCTTCGTGGAGGGCTTGGACGAGGACCGGTTCATCGGCGATGACCTGGTCCGCAGTGCGGTGCTGCACAAGCTCACGGTGATTGGTGAAGCTGCGGCTCGTGTGTCGAGCGAACTCAAACAGCCACCCCGGAATTCCGTGGGTCGACATCGTCGGATTCCGGAACATCGCCGTCCACCCCTATTTTTCCGTCGATTGGCGACTTGTCTGGAACGCGGCAGTGTCCGATGCACCGGTGTTGGAGCGGGACATCGAGGCGATCATGAAAGCCGGACACGGCCCGTGAATCGGTCGAGCGGGAGGTTCCGATTGCCTTGGGACTGCCGTGTCGGCACGCAAAGTGGAGGTGATCTGTGGCCCGTCTCCCCCGCTACTTCGTCCCTGGTGTCCCGCTGCACCTCATTCCAGTGAAAAACGGGCCAGGCTCGAATTGAACTTCAGGTGAAGTAGCGGTCCAGTCGATCACCCGCGGCAACAGATTTGGATCACCGCCCGCCAGCGCCAGCAACTGGCCTACGACATGCACGGCAACCGGCGTAGCGCCACCGGCATAGGCAACGGCGGCGCGGTCAGCGAGTTCTATACCTGTGGCTAATTTAAAACTCGCGCGCGAGCGCGGCGGGATCGACGCCGCGCAGCAGAAGATTGACGCGTCATTGGCATGGTGGGAGATTCCCACCATGATCATGATTCTCGACGCCAAACGCCGGCTCACCGTCCCGGCGACCCTCGCACCGACGGCGCCGGGGGCTGCGTTTCTGGCGCGGTGATCAACAGTCAGGGAATCATGCAGTCACCGGTGGTGCGTGAGTACGCTGGAATAGCTGACGACCAGGTAATCATGAAAAGCATAGCGCTGGGCTGGCCGGACGAAAGCTTCCCCGCCAATGCAGTGGTGTCCGAGCGCAAGTCCGTCGATGAGGCTGCGGTGTTCGTCGGTTTCGAGGTTGACGCGTGAGACTAGCGAGCCGATGTAAGGCTGGGTCCGACCTCACAAGGTTCGTTGAACGCCGTCGTCCGGTTTGGGTCGGCTGCTGGCGGACGGCGACTCCGACGGCGTCTGGCCGCTTAGCGCAATGAGGCGACCCTTCACGAGCCAGAGTGTTGCGGAGGCTTGGTGGCAGGTCGCGGCCAATACCGGTCACCACCGCGCTGATGTTCCCGCCCGAGAACCTGGGCGCGGTAATATCCGCCGGCTACGCGGCCGGGGGAGGGCCCGACACCATTGAGCGGTACTGAACTCAAGCAGCGCCTGGCAGCGATTCTGGCGGCGGACGTCGCCGGTTACTCACGCCTGATGGCGGCAGACGACCGGGCGACGGTGACCGCGCTCGACGCGGCACGCAGGGTGTTCCGCGCGATGATCGAATCCAACCAGGGCCGGGTGATCGACATGGCCGGCGACTCGGTGCTGGCGGTGTTCGAGACGGCGATCGGCGCGGTTTCGGCAGCGCTTGCGGTTCAGGCCGGGATCAATCCGCTGGCTGACGCGGCGCCTGAAGAGCGCCGCATGCGCTTTCGCATCGGCGTGCACCTGGGGGATGTGATCGAGAAGGCTGACGGCACAGTCTATGGCGACGGCGTGAACATCGCCGCGCGGCTGGAGGGCCTGGCCGAGCCGGGCGGGATCACGGTGTCGGAGTCGATCCGCACCGCGGTCAAAGGCAAGGTCGGCGCCGGGTTCGAGGACCAGGGCGAGCAGACGGTCAAGAACATTCCCGATCCGGTGCATGCCTACCGGGTACGTGCTGTCGGAGCGGTGGCATCGAAAGCTTTCCCGTCGGCCGGCGCGATCGACCTGTCGGTCCCCGACAAACCATCGATCGCGGTGCTGCCCTTCGCCAACATGTCGGGCGACCCGGAGCAGGAGTATTTCACCGACGGCATCACCGAGGACATCATTACCGAGATCTCCCGCATCCCCGCGCTGTTCGTCATCGCACGCAATTCGACTTTCACCTACAAGGGGAAAGCCGCCAAGGTTCAGGACATCTGCCGCGATCTCGGTGTTCGTTATGTGCTTGAAGGCAGCGTCCGCAAGTCGGGGCAGCGGATCAGGGTGACCGCGCAACTTGTCGAGGGTGACTCGGGTGGCCAACTCTGGGCCGAACGCTACGATCGCGAGCTTGCCGACATCTTCGCGGTGCAGGACGACGTCACCGAACAGATCGTCCGTGCCCTCGAAATCAGGCTCACAGGCAACACGGGCGCGCTGGCCGCGCGCCAGGAAACCGAGAATCCCGAAGCTTACGATCGCGTCTTGCGTGGGCGCGAGCAGTATCGCTTGTTCACGCAGGACGGCAACGCCGCGGCGCGACGGCACTACGAGAGGGCGATCGAACTCGATCCCTGCTACGCGGAGGCGCACGCGGGTCTCGCCCAAACGTACTTGCATGACTGGTTCTGCGGCTCTCCGGCGGGTTTGGAGCGGGCCTTCGAACTGGCGGAGATCGCCAAAAGCCTCGATCCGCGCCTGCCACTGGTCTACGAGGCCTTGAGCGGCGTCCTTCTGTTCAAGAGGCGACACGACGAGGCCGTCGCCGCCGCCAGGCGATGGACAGAGATCGAGCCCAGCAACGCCGAGGCCTACGCCAACTTAGCCGGCGTCCTGCATTTCGCGGGCGAGCCCCAGCGGGTAGCCGAATTGATTGACAAGGCGAAGCGCCTCAATCCGTTCCATCCCTTCTACTACACCCTTTATGTCGGCCAGGCCTGTTTTGCGATGCGACGTTTCAAGGAGGCGGTGCAGTTCATCAAGCGAAGCATCGCCCACAATCCCGAATCCCTGCCCTCGCATCTGTATCTCGCCGCTTGCCACGGCCAGCTGGGTGAGGACAAGTTTGCGCACCAAGCCCTGGCTGAGGTTCTGCGCATCAATCCCGCATGTTCGTTGGCTTCGGTTCGGACCATCTTCGCCTACAGGCGCGCGGCTGATCTGGACTTGCTGACAGAAGGGCTGCGCAATGCAGGTCTTCCGGAATGAGCGTCGCGGGGCTGCCCTGTTGAAAAGCACAGTTCCCGGGTCGGTGCGAAGAACTTGAGGCGCGCGGCGGCAGTGAAATTCTCATGGCGCGGGGCCGGCCTTCGCCGACATTTCACAGACCCGTCTAGCTGCCCGGCAACACGACCGATGCGGCCAGCAAGCCGGCGGCGCGCAAGTCTTCCCAGAATGCAGCCGGGATCGCGTGCTGCGCATGGGCTAGGTTCTGCCGCACTTCCTCCGCACTGCGATAGCCGGCCAGCACGCAGCTTACGGCCGGATGCAGCAGCGGAAATTGCAGCGCCGCCGCCGGCAAGGGCACCTGGTGGCGCGCGCACACCG
>JAYTDE010000586.1:0-1680 GCA_043736195.1 Burkholderiales bacterium
GGGCTGGAAGGCGCGTTGAGCCCGGCGGTGTAGGTGGCGACGAGTTCGCCGCCGTGGATCGCCGGGTGGTGCAGGAAATCGTTGTAGCGGCCCGGCGCATACGCGGTGGATTCGAGGCCGACGATGCCGGTGAGTTCGTCCTGGTAGTCGGCGGCGACCTTGAGCGCGATGGCGCCGCCCATCGAGCAGCCCATCACCACCGGCCGTTCGAGTTCAAGGGTCTGCCAGAATGCGCGGATGATCTCCAGATAGCCCTTGGTGGTCAGCCGGTACTTCGACAGCCACCAGCGGTCCGGCGGTGTCGAGCGGCCGTGATACGGCAGGTCGAATGCGATGACGCGAAAACGCCGCGTGATCTCGGGGTCGTTGAGTACATGGCGCCACTGGCGACTGTCGGCGCCCGCGGTGTGCAGGCACAGCAGCGGAATGCCCTGCCCCGCTTCCTCGAAAAAGATGCGGCAGGGGGCGCCGCCGATGCTGACTTCGACGTAGCGGCCGATGATCGGTTCGAATTTGGGCATCGTCCTGTCCTCAAGCACGCATCAGGTTCATCATGCGCTGCAGCGCGCGGGCGTTTTGCATCGCGACCAGGCCGTCGCCCTCAAGCACGAATTCGGGCACGCGCATGAGCATGGCGAAAAAGTCGTGGTACAGCGTCGGCGGATTCGGGCTGACGAATTTTTCCCATACCGCCAGCGGGGCGCGAAAGCCGAAGATCGCGCGCGCATCGATGCGCGGCGCGCTGTTGATATCGGCGATATGGCCGCGCTCGACCCGGACCACGCAACGCTTCTCGCCGAAGGTGAACGAGAACGAGGTGCAAAACCAGCCGCCGATCACCTCCATCTCGGGGTCTGCATTGACCCGTTCGCGGTAGGCATCCATCCATGCGGCATCCGGAAAATTCGCCATCGGCAACTCCTGTCAGGAGCGCGGAATTTAGCATCGAACAGCGCCTGGCGCAACGCGATACGGCGCGATTCACAGTCCGGCCAGCAGACCGGTCGAAGGCAAATGCGCTAAGGTGTGGCCGGTGTGGCGCATGCATCACCGCGGAAAGTCGATCATGAATACAAGGCGGCTTGGCATCATCGGATTGGGCAACATGGGCGGCCGCATGACGCGACGCTTGGTCGACGCCGGCATCGAAGTATTGGGCTACGACAGCGCACCCGAGCGCGCGGCTGCCGCCGGCGCCCGCGCGGCCCACTCGGTGCGCGAGGTCACCGGTTTCGCCGACGTCGTGCTGCTGTCGCTGCCCGACAGCACGGTCGTGGAAGCTGTGGTCGAGGGCGTGGAAGGCATCCTCGCCGCCTGCCGCAAGGGCCAGACGGTGATCGACTTAAGCACCGCGGCGGCGAGTTCGACCATTCGCTTGAACGCGCTCTTCGCGCAACGCGGGGTCCACTACATCGACGCCGGCATCTCCGGCGGCGCGGCGGCCGCCGAAAAGGGCACGCTCACGCTCATGGTAGGCGGCGACCCCGCCGCGATCGACGCGGTGCGGTGGGTGTTCAAACCGATCGCCGCCAAGGTCGCCAACATGGGCGCGAGCGGGATGGGCCACACCACCAAACTGCTCAACAATTTTCTCAACGCGGTAAGCCTGGCGGCGACCGCGGAGGTCATGGTGGCGGGCAAGAAGGCCGGCCTCGACCTGCATCAGTTGCTCGACGTGCT
>JAYTDE010000587.1:0-2228 GCA_043736195.1 Burkholderiales bacterium
ATGTCGGTGATGCCGGGAAAGGTGTCACTGGTCCGTTCCTCGTAGCCGCGTTTGGCGATTTCCGCGATGCGCCGGGCCAGCAGTGCCGCGGCCGGTGCATGCGGATCGCCGCGCCGCATGTCGGCGATCATCGCGGCGCGCCGATCAAGCGGCTGGAACGCGCTCAGCACCCGCGCCGATACGCGATCGGCGCGAAATGCGAAATGTGCGCCCAGGCGTACCGAAAAGCCCATCGTTCCCGGGCTGTCGGTCTGTGCCAGGACCAGGATGCGCTCCCCATGCAGCACCACCAGGTGATTGGACTGGCCGGTGGCCTCTGCCAGTTCGCGCATGCGCGGCAGTGCCGCGTCCAGCAGTCGCCGCGTGCCGCGTTGGCGATGCGCCAGTTCAAACATGCGCAGCGTCAGCCCGTAGGTGCCGTCGGTCTGGTTGCGCTGCAGGTAGCCGCGCCGCTCCAGCACGTCGATCATGCGGAACAGCTCGCTGGCCGAGCGCCCGAGGCGGGTTGCGATCTGGTTCTGGGTCAGGCCCGGTGCCCCGGCCAGGAGTTCAAGCACGTCCAGGCCTTTTTCCAGGGCAGGGGCGCTGTACTGACCATTCCTGCCGGCCAAGTCCGCAGTGGGTTCGGGCATGTGGCGTTTCCTGGTTGCGCTGCAACTTGACTTGCCTGGCGCTTGATTTTATATTTGAAATTAGAATTTACCAATGAATACTGTACCTTACGGTACCTTACTGTACCTACCCGAGACCGCCATCCGGATGCCCGCAGTTCTTGATGCCGCCGCCGTCGCCGCCTACCAGCGTGACGGCATTCACTTTCCGCTGCGCGTGCTTGGCTTGGCCGAGGCGGCCGCCATGGTCGGGCGCCTGGAAGCCATCGAGGCGGCCCACGGCGGCCGCCTGCCGGCGCGTATCAACCAGAAACCGCACCTGCTGTTTCCCTGGCTCAACCAGTTGATCCGCGATGCGCGCATTCTCGATGCGGTCGAAGACGTGCTGGGCCCCGACATCCTGTGCTGGAGTGCGCAATTCTTCACCAAGAATGGCCACGATCCAAGCTACGTTTCGTGGCATCAGGACGGCACCTACTGGGGCCTTTCCTCACCCGATGTAGTGACCGCCTGGGTCGCCTTGACGCCCTCGACGGTCGCAAGCGGCTGCATGCGGGTGGTGCCGGGCACGCATCACAAGCAGGTGGCGCATACCGATACCTTCGCCGAACGCAACCTGCTCTCGCGTGGCCAGGAAATTGCCGTCGAAGTGCGACAGGATCAGGCGATCGATGTGATTCTTGAAGCCGGCGAGATGTCCTTGCACCATGTGCTGCTGGTACACGGTTCCGAACCCAATGGAGCCGACCACCGGCGCATCGGCTTCGCCATCCGCTACGTGTCGGCCAAGGTGTACCAGGCTTCCGGCGTGCGCGAATCCGCCACCCTGGTGCGCGGTGTCGATCGGCAGCGGCACTTCGATCATGAGCTGCCGCCCGAATCCGACATGTATCCCGACGCCGTGGCGCGCCATGCCGCGATCATCGAGCGCCAGCTAAAGGTGTTGTACGCCGGCGCTGCCAAACCGGGCAAGCTGGGGCAGGGCATCGTTGCCGCGCAGTAGGCGGCAAGCCGCGGCGCACACACAAAACCCATTCAAGGAGACATCATGCACAAGCGTTCCCTGTTGTTGGTCGCACTGGTCGGCGGATTGCTTTCTGCGCTGCCGGTAGGCGCCCAGGACAACATTCGCATCCGCTTCGCGCATTCCTTGTCGACCTCCGAGCCGGCGCACCTGGCGGCCGAGTTTTTCGCCAAGAACGTGGCGCAGCGCACCAACAACCGGGTGCAGATTCAGGTGTTCCCGAGCGAGCAGTTGGGGCCGGGCAAGGAGGTCAATGAAATGATCCGGCAGGGCGCCAACGTGATGAACATCACCGACCCTGGTTATCTGTCGGACTTCGTGCCGGACATCGGGGTGCTCAACGGTCCCTACCTGATCAAGGATCCCAAGGATTACGCCAAGCTGCTGGCCTCCGACTGGTACAAGGCGACCGAGAAAAAACTCGAGGCCGTCGGCTTCAAGCTGATCATGGCCAACGGCTTTTTCGGTCAGCGCCATCTGATCGCCGACAAGGCGGTGCGCAAGCCCGAGGACATGGCCGGCATGACCGTACGGGTGCCGCCCAACACCATGTGGGTCGAGACCTTCAAGTCGATGGGCGCGCGCCCGACCAC
>JAYTDE010000588.1:0-2664 GCA_043736195.1 Burkholderiales bacterium
AATGTCGAAATTCCGCTTTGTCGCAGCTCTCTTCGCTCTGTTTGCGACATGCGGCATATTGCCGCTGCAAGCGCAAGTAGCGGTCGATTCCCTGCTTGACAGCGCGATTGCGGGCACCCATCGGAGCGCAGCCAACAAGGCGCGCGACGGTCACCGACGGCCCAAGGAAACCCTGCTTTTTCTGGGCTTTAAACCGGGAATGACGGTAGCCGAGATCTGGCCCGACAGCGGCTGGTTTGCCGAGATTCTGGCTCCCGCCTTGCGTGACGCCGGGCGTTATGTCGCCGCCCAGTATCCGCTCGACCATGCCACCACCAATGCCGGGCGGCGTGCTGCGCGGCAGGCGTTTGACGCCAAACTCCGAGCCAACCCTGGCGTCTACGACAAGGTGGTCGTGAGCGATCTGGCAGCCCCCGATCGGCTGGCGATGGTGCCACCCGGCACCGCCGACATGGTGCTGTCGTTTCGCAGCGTGCACGTTTGGGCTTTTCGTGGCTATGATGATGTCATGTTCAGGGCAGCGTTCGATGCGCTCAAGCCGGGCGGTGTGCTCGGGGTCGAGGATCATCGTGCGCCGGAAGGCACGGCGAAACAAAAACAGGTCGATAGCGGCTACATGACCGAAAGTTACGTCATCGCTGCAGCCGAGAAGGCCGGATTCCGCCTGGATGCGCGCTCGGAAATCAATGCCAATCCGCGTGACACCAAGGATTACGGCAAGGGCGTGTGGGCGCTCCCACCCTCGCTTGCTTACGGCGAGCAGGAGCGCGAGAAGTACCTGGCGATCGGTGAATCGGACCGCATGACCCTGCGTTTCGTCAAACCCTGAAGTCGGCTCGCGGCCGAGCCGCGCCAGTTTTCGGCCGGCGCCCGCCTTTAGACGCCCAGACCGTGACTATTGAGACTTTGTAACATCCCACCCCGGCAGGGCCGGCTGGTGCTATAAATTCGCTCTATCTCGTTTTCCGTGTCCGGGGTGAAGCCATGGCCGGTTCAAGTCTTGCAAGCAGCATGCCTGTAACAAAGTCCCGGAATCCGGGCGGCATCGTCCTGCGAGCACTGCTTTTCGCCAGCATCGCGGCGGCGCTGCAATATGCGCCGCCGGCCCAGGCTGGCGGCCGGCATGGCGGCTGGTTTATCGGCGGCCTGGTCGTGGGCGCCGCCCTGGCGCCCCGTTATGCGTATCCGGCGCCCTACTATTACCACCCGCGGGTGTACTACGCGCCGGCGCCGGTCTACTACCCACCGCAGGTTGTCTACACTGCGCCACCGGTATACGTGCAGCCGCCCCCGCCGGTTTATGTACAGCCGCCAACCCCGATTGCCGCGGCACCTGCGGCCGCGCCACTGGCGCTTCCGATCGAAGACCGTCTGCGGCGCTTGCGCAGCCTGTGCGAGCAGGGGCTCTTCACCGTGGGTGAGTGCCAGCAACGGCGCGAGCAGATCCTGCAGGAGTTGTAGGCGGGCCTGGGCGTCGCCTGCGCTCACGCCGCCAATTGCGCAGGCGTATCCACATCCTCGGTACTGGTGCGCCGCAATTCGCGCCGTTCGCCCAGATCGAAGCGCCGGCCACGATGCACGGTGGCGCGGTTGTCCCAGATCACCAGGTCGCCCACTTGCCACTGATGGCGATAGACGAACTGCGGCTGGGTCGCGTGCTCCAGCAAGTCCATGATCAGCATGCGGCCCTCAGGCAGGGTCATGCCGGGAATGCGCTGGCAGTGGATGCCGATGTACAGCAGCTTGCGACCGGAACCGGCGTGGGTTTCGATCAGCGGCCAGAGCGCTGGCGGGATCGCACTTTTCTGCTCGTCGCTGTAGTTGGCGTCACCCAGCATGATGCGTGAATAGAGGGCGTAGTGCTCGGCTGAGCGGCCTTCCGCCTCGCGACGCAGCGTTTCCGGCAGCGCATCGTAGGCGGCACGCAGGTCGGCGAACTCGGTCTCGCCGCCCCAACTGGGCAGGGTGATCGCCTGCAGCATCGAATAGCGTGCACGCGTGCTCTGGAACGAGCTGTCGCTGTGCCATAGCTGGTTGGCGATGTTGCCGACGATCTTGGCAGAATCGCGCGCTGCCACGGTATCGTCGATGCCGACGTTGGAAATGTCGATCAGCTCGGCATGCTTGAAGCGGCTCGGATTGCGTTTGAGCTTGAGTAGCCCCAAGTCGAGCGGCCCGAGCGATTTGGCGAACCTGATTTGTTGGTCCTCGTCGAGCGCCTGGTTACGAAACACCAGCACCGCATGCTGGTTCATGCCGGCGTCGATCTCGGCCACCTGCTCGGTGCCGAGCGGCTGTGTAAGGTCGATGCCGCTGGCCTCGGCTGCGAATAGCGGATGCAGGGGTTTGAATGAAAGCGCCATGATTCACTCCAGCTTGATGTTGCCCGACTTGATCACGCGAGCCCATTTTTCCGTCTCGGTACGGATTACCGCATCGTACTCTTCGGGGCTCGATCCCACCGGCTCCATGCCAAGCTGCGCCATGCGGCCGGTGAGTTCGGAATCCCGAACCGCGCGACCGATGTCGGCGCCGATGCGCCGCACCAGTTCGCGCGGCACGCCCGCCGGCGCGATGATGCCCATGATGCTCATCGCGCCGAAGCCTGGCAGGGTGTCGCCGATCAGCGGCACCTGCGGCTCCTGCGCCGAGCGTTTGGGGCTG
>JAYTDE010000589.1:0-5922 GCA_043736195.1 Burkholderiales bacterium
TCGTCGAGGAAGTCGGGCAGGCCGCGCTCGATGCGGCTGGCCCGGAAGAGGCCATGCGCATACTCGCGCGCGGCTGTTTCGACGCCCTGGGCGACCGCGAGTCGCACCTGCGCGCGGGCGCGCTCAAGCCCGGTGAGCGCCAATACTTCGTCTCCGGTACTTTTTTTGTCACGCCCGACCGGCAGCATCACATGCTGGTCGGCAGCCTTGGCTTCCCGCCCGAACAGGAGCGCCTGATGGTGCCGATCGATGGCGGGCATCCGGGCTGGGTATACGAGCATCGATCGAAGCTGATCCTCAAGAACACCGACGATCACGGCGAGTTTCGCCAGTACCTCAAGTCATCGCGCATGGGCTCGGCCGTTTTCGCGCCGATTATCTGGAAGGGCGAGTTCCTGGGGCAGTTGATCATGGCCGCGCAGGCGCGCCACACCATGCGGGACTCCGATCTTGCCTTGATCGTGGCGTTGTCGCGTGTGGCCACCGGTGCCTGGGTGGCGCATGGCGGTCCGGACTGGCTGACTGCGAACTTTCCGCCGCCGAATGCCTTTTATGTCGGCAAGCAGGGTGTGGATGCCTAGGCGATCGTGGCAGGGCTTGCGCAATCCAGCAGCATCGCATCGCCATAGCTGAAAAACCGGTAGCGCTGTTCGATCGCGTGCGCATAGGCGCGGCGCATCAGCGCATGGCCGGCGAAGGCCGACACCAGCATCATCAGGGTCGATTTCGGCAGGTGGAAATTGGTGATCAGACGGTCGACCACGCGAAATCTGAAACCAGGCGTGATGAAAATACTGGTGTCGTCCGCGCCTGCGGCCAGCAGTTGCCCGCGCCCGGCGCGCAGTGCGGCCGATTCAAGCGCACGCATGCTGGTGGTGCCGACGGCAATCACCCGGCCACCGGCCGCGCGCGCGCGTTCGATGGCTGCGGCCGTTGCCGGCGGTATCTCGTACCACTCGCTATGCATGACATGCTGCGCGATGTCTTGCACACGTACCGGTTGAAACGTGCCGGCACCCACGTGCAGGGTCAGCGCCACGCGCCCGATGCCGTGCGCATCAAGCGCGACGAACATCGCCTCATCGAAATGCAGGCCCGCGGTAGGCGCCGCCACCGCGCCGGGCGTCTTGGCGTAAACCGTCTGGTAACGCGCTTCGTCGGCATTGCTGGCCGCGTGCTCGATGTAGGGCGGCAGGGGCAATGCCCCGTGTGCCTCCATCAGCGCGAATACCGATTCACATTTTTCGAAGGCCAGCAAGGTCAGGCCGTCGCGCCGTTCCCTGACGATTGCCCGCGCACCGCCTTCAATGTGGATGGTGCGGCCAGGCGTCGGTGCGTGGCTGGCGCGAATGTGCGCCAGCGCCAGGTGAGACTCCAGCACCCGTTCGATCAAAAGTTCGACCTTGCCGCCTGAATCCTTGGTGCCGAACAGGCGCGCCTTGACCACGCGGGTTTCGTTGACCACCAGAAGGTCGCCTGACGAGAGCTGAGACGGCAAGTCGCGAAAGCCAAGGTCGCGCATCATGCCGGTGGAGGGGACCAGCAAGCGGCTGCCGGCGCGCTCGGGTGCGGGGAACTGCGCGATCAGTTCCGGCGGCAGTGCGAAATCGAAATCCTCGATGGTGTAGGCAGGGTGTGGCATCGGGTCGCATTGTAGCTTCGGCTATAATTTGCTTCTGTGTTCCCTCTGCACCACGAGGCGCGACACCACAGCCCGGGTGGCGAAATAGGTAGACGCAGCAGACTCAAAATCTGCCGGCCGCAAGGCCATGCCGGTTCGATTCCGGCTCCGGGCACCACTGCGATTTTCAGCAAATCCTTCCACTGCAGAAGGTGCCAGACACGGCCTGTCAGAACCTCGCCTTGCGAGTTTGATCGGATTGCATCGGGATCATCGGGATCATCGGCGAGTGTCGCGCCGGCGGCAGTTCTCTGCGACTCGGCCGGTTGCTTGATACGGTCAACACGTGTAACCACACGCGCCACAAAAACAAAAAGCCCCGACAATGTCGGGGCTTTTGTCTGAAGCTGACGCCAGGTTCAGGTTTTGTATCTGCGACGCACTACTACCGAGCCAATAAGCGCAAGCCCGGCCAGCAGCATGCCGTAGGTTTCCGGCTCCGGGACAACAGCGACTTGCAGCAATTGCCCGCGAACTTCGCCGCCCGGAAAGATGGGCGTGTGAACGTTCACGTAGGCAAGGTGGGATTGCAGCATGCTTAGAAACGACATGGCGGGGTGCCCCGCGTTTGAACCAGGTGGAGCAATAGTTGGCGCGGTCACCGGCACGCTGAAGAGCGCGGGAAGGCTCAAAGCCGATATCAGCCCGCCTGAAACAAGGGTGCCGACCCCGGCAGTGCCGCCGAGGACTCCTCCGACATTAACTCGCACCGGACCGTTTTCCGTGGTCGTCGCAGCGCCGTGGATGTGCCATCCCGAAGGTATGCCGGTCAATCCGCTGGCACCGATGAGTACGAAAAAGCTGTCGTCACCCAATAGGCCAACGGTACCGCCGTCATTGTATTGAAGCGCTGCAAAACCTGTCGCCGCACTCAGATTGCCTGGAAGCTCATTGGACCCCTGCAAGGTCGCGGTGAAATCAAACAACGTGGCATTTGCAGCCAGCGGCGCGGCCAAAGCGAGCACTGAAACCAGCCTTGATAATGTCTTGAACATGATGCTTCTCCTACGTTGATCAGACCTACTTTTTGATGAAGAGCAAATTAACAGATTCGAGGCGGGATTCCTATAGCCCTATCGGGCTAATAGATCAACCAACTCATTGATTTTAATGGAGCGCCAGCGTAAAAATGTTTAGGTCGCACGCCATTAACAGCGCGCCGGACCCCAATATTCCTGCGCACAACAGGACTTTTCTCGACCCTTAGAATTTGAATTTGCATGTTTCGCGCCAATTTCGCTGGATCAAGCAGGCGGGAATCCAATTGTGTGACTGTTGCGCGCCAAAGGCGCTTGGTCTTGCCAGGCCCGGTCAACCTTCCCGTAACGCCGCGATACGTGGGTTCGCAAGACCGCTAACGCCAGGCTGCGCGCGCCCGTTCGCGGATGTTGATGGCCAAGGGCAATCCCCGACTTACCTGTGGTGTGGAGAAAACGGCTACCTGCGGCCACACCACGGTCTCGAATCTGGCGGCATCGATGTCCGTAATGAAGCGTGTACGCGATGCATAAACATGCCGATCGCCGCGCGCAGCCTGCTGTGTGACATAGAAGCGGTGCGGCACCAGCAGGTGCAGGTGCTCCTTGGCGCGAGTCATGGCGACGTAGAGCAGGCGGCGTTCCTCCTCGATTTCGGCGGCGCTGCCGGCGGCCATGTCCGACGGGATGCAACCGTCGACCACGTTGAGCACATGCACCGCGGTCCATTCCTGGCCCTTGGCCGAATGGATGGTCGAGAGAATCAGGTAGTCCTCGTCCAATGACGCGCTGTCGGCACGGTCGCATACGAGTTCCGGCGGATCCAGGGTCAGTTCCGAAATGAAGCGTTCCCGCGAGCCGTAGCCGCATGCCATGGCTGACAGTTGCTCCAAGTCGCCGCGTCGGATCTGGGCGTCGTCGTGCAGCCGTTCCAGGTGCGGCAGGTACCAGCGCCCGGCTACGTCCAGGTCGGCCGGCCAGGCGAGTTGGCCCGCGCGCAATGCACCGTACAGATCGATAAAAGCCTGCCATTCTGTGCGGTCCACCGCCGCTGGCGGCACAAATTCGGCGAGCGCGCCCCACGGCTCTGCGGCTTGGTCCATTGTGTCGAGCAGGCGCGTGGCGGTCGCAGGTCCGACGCCGGGGATCAACTGGGCGACGCGAAAACCCGCGATGCGGCCGCGCGGGTTCTCGGCGAAGCGCAGGATCGCCAGCATGTCCTTGATATGCGCGGCCTCGAGAAACTTGAGCCCGCCGAACTTGACGAACGGAATGTTGCGTCGGGCCAGTTCCAGTTCCAGGGCGGCGCTGTGGCTGGAGGTACGGAACAGCACCGCCTGCGACTTGAGCCGCAGGCCGGCTTCGCGTTGCGCCAGCACGCTGTCGGCGACCCAGCGCGCCTGCTGCGCTTCGTCCGGCACCAGCACCAGTTGCGGCCTGCGGCTGGCGGGGCGATCGGTCCAGAGTGTTTTGGCGTGACGCTCGCCGCTTGCTTCGATCACCGCATTCGACACGTCGAGGATTGCCTGCGTCGAACGGTAGTTGCGGTCGAGCGTGACGATGCGCGCCGGCTGGCTGAACTGGTGCGGAAAGTCGAGGATGTTGCGCACCGTGGCGCCGCGGAAGGAGTAGATCGACTGCGCATCGTCGCCGACCACGGTGACTCCTTTGCCATCGGGTTTCATTGCCTTGAGGATGGTCGCCTGCAACAGGTTGGTGTCCTGGTACTCGTCGACCAGCACGTGGCCGAAAGCGCCGCCGATAGCGTTGGCCAGTTCGGCGTCGGTCAGCATTGCGGCCCAGAACAGCAGCAGGTCATCGAAGTCGAGCACGTTCTGGGTGGCCTTGGCTTCGACGTAGGCGCCAAACAAGCCTTTGAGTTCGGCTTCCCACCGATCACACCAGGGAAAGTGTTTGCGCAGCACTGTTGCCAGCGCCTCGGTGCTGTTGACCACACGGGAATAGATGGCCAGGCACGTGCCCTTCATCGGAAAGCGCCGGGCTTTTGCCGACAGCCCCAGCTGATGGCGCGTCAGGCCGATCAGGTCTTCGGAATCGCCGCGGTCGTGAATGGTGAAGGCGGGATCGAGGCCGATTCGCAGCGCATGCTCGCGCAATAACCGAGCGCCGATGCCGTGAAAGGTGCCGGACCACGGTAGCGTTGGCTGCTGCTGTGAAGCGCGCAGATTCAGCACCCGGCCGATCACCTGGCCGGCGCGGCGTTCCATTTCAGTCGCGGCGCGGCGCGAGAAGGTCAGCAGCAGTATGCGGTTGGGATCCGCGCCCTTGAGGATCAGGTTGGCAACGCGATAGGCGAGCGTGTTGGTCTTGCCCGAACCGGCACCGGCCACCAGCAGCAAGGGACGGTGGTCGGGCGCGGCCAGGTCAAGCCCGTGGCACACCGCTTCGCGCTGGCGCGGGTTGAGCGTGGCGAATGGGTCCGGCGGTTCCTGGGTACACGCGCGCATCGGGGCTTTTCAGACATCACTTTCGAATGTGTATAAATGTACAGCATTCTGCGTTGATGCACTGTGCCGGCAAGTTTTGCCGGCAAGTTTGGCGGGCGCGGTACCTTATCTACCTGCGCTGGCCGAGCCCCGGCGCAGCTATTGTGCGGCGCACGCCAAAGAAAAGCGGCAGAGCGCAATCGCACCCTGCCGCAAATGATGCCAGAGGAGACAAATCGGTCTGCACGGCCTTGAAACTGTTTATCGGCGTTCTCTCTGCCAACTTGAAGCGAACCTTCGGTTGCTCGCCTGGATCCGATCTACGAGGTGCGCTCGATCATTGGTCGGCCTGCTTCAAGCGCAACTATCTGCCGGTCTTGATCACCCGATCGTTCTGCGCCTGCAGCGGGCGCGCGTTCATCGGGTAGAGGGCGGTGAAATGGGCGATTTGCTCACGTGAAATCTCGGCCGGGGTTTTCAGCACCAGCCATTGCACGCCTTCAGTGCATGGCGGGGTGGTGAGGGAACCCATGTAACTGAAGTAAGCCGGGTCGGCCGGCAGCATCTGCCGGGCATTGATTGCGATATCGAGGCGCTCGCGGGTGCGGTCGCGGGTGCCCGGCATGGCCGCCCACACCGCTTGCAGCATGGATTGCTCGCGACCTGCCGTGAACATGACAGCCACCACTGCCAGGCGGCCTTGCGCACTGCGATGCACCAGGTGCGCGGCCATCTCGAAGACGCGCCCGTTGATGCGGTTCTCCGCTGGCGTGTGGAAATGGAATTGCAGCAGTTCGTAGCGTACGCCGCCATACAG
>JAYTDE010000590.1:0-1890 GCA_043736195.1 Burkholderiales bacterium
GGCTTCGAAGGCCTCGATATCGGCGAATTGCCTGATGGCGATCTTGCCTTCGGCGATCAGGTTGGAGCAGCCGACATTGAAATAGTAGCCGCCGCCACGCGTCAGGTACATGAACTGCCAGCCGGTCTGGTCTTCCTCATTGATGCGAAAGCCGGCGCGTCTGAGGTCGTTTAGCAGCGGCGCGTCGAGCGCGCGAGCCTCGTCGGCCATGAGGCGGTGCGATTTTTCAAACAAGGCCAGCGGAGTTGCGGCGGCGATCAGGTCGCACTCGTCCAGTGAGCGGCCTTCGTTGTAGAGGGTGTACGGCAATTGCGCCGTCGGTTCGACGTTGACCACCAGCGTCGGGCTGCGTTGCACCAGGGTCACCACCGCGCCGTTGGAATGCAGGTCCTGCGCGATGTCGTGGCCGCTGGTGCCGGTGCCGATCACCATCACCTTGCGGCCCGCCCATTGCGCGGCGTCGCCATACTGGCTGGCGTGGATGGTTTGGCACTTGAAGTTGGCAAGGCTCGCAATCTGCGGCAGATTCGGAATTGCGCTGGCACCGGTGGCCATCACGATATGCCGCGGATGCAGGGTGCGGATGCCGTCGGCACGCCGCAGTTGCGCAGTCCAGCGGTTGGCTGTGGCATCAAAGCTGGCGCCTATCAATTCGGTGCTGGTCCAGAAGTTGATTTCCATCGCCTCCGCGTACGACTCGAACCAGTTGGCCAGCTTGTCTTTCGGGATGTAGGTCGGGAAGTTGGGCGGGAAGTGCATGTAGGGCAGGTGGTTCACCTGCACCTGGTTGTGCAATGTCAGCGCGTGATAGCGCAGGCGCCAGTTGTCGCCCACCCGTGCGCCGCGATCCACCACCAGGGTATCGACCCCGAGTTGGCGCAGGCGCGCGCCGATGGACAAGCCCGCCTGGCCGCCGCCCACCACCAGCACTTCGGGATCATGGTTCTCGTACGCTGCCGCGGCTACGCGCCTGTCCTGCCAGTTCGGGCCCTTGAAATCACGCGAATAGGATTCGCCGCGTGGCCGGCGGCTGCCGACGTTCTCTTCATGGCCCTTGATTTCGTCCACCGCGGTAAAGAGCGTCCAGGCGCGCAGCATGTTGCCGTCGGCGGCCTGTGGATCCAGGCGCAACACGCCCTGGGCGCGGGTGCGGGCTGTTTCGAAGCGGAAAAACGCTTCGATGGTGGGCGTACCTGCGCGCATCACCACACCCGGTGCGGTGCGGGCGGGGTCGATGCGAAAATTGCCGGCAGCCTTGTCACCGGCATGCTGCTTCAAGCTTGACGCGATCGCAGGCGCATCGCTGACCGTGGTAACGCCCCAGGTAAAGGCCAGCAGGTCGCGCCAATGCGACAGCGGCAGGAACAGGGCTTCAAGTGCCGCGGCATCCCCGGCCGCCAGCGCCTGCTCGAATTCGGCCAGCCAGCGTGTCACGGCTACCGATACGCTTTCATGCATCACATCCAGTGTTTCCATGTTTCCCATGGGATTCCCCTTCCCCAACTCATTCGACCTTGATGCCGGCCGCCTTGACCACCGCCGCCCAGCGTTCCATGTCCTTCTTGACGAAGGCGGTGAATTCTTCCGCCGTGCCAGCCATTGGCAGTAGACCGGCCTTCTCCATGCCGGCCTGGATATCGGGCATGCGCATCACCTCCCGCAGCGCGGTCTGCAGACGTAGCTGGATATCCCGTGGCGTGGCGCTTGGCGCGAACAGGCCGTACCAGTAGTCCATCAGGTATTCCGGCACGCCGGTCTCGACGAAGGTCGGTACTTCCGGCAGGGTCGGTACCCGCTGCGCACTGGCCACCGCGATCGGCTTGAGTCGGCCACCCTTCACCAGCCCGATCACCGAGGGCACGGTGGTGAACACCAGTTGCACCTGGCCGC
>JAYTDE010000591.1:0-6991 GCA_043736195.1 Burkholderiales bacterium
TTCGTGTCGCCCGGGTCGCTGCCAAACGACGGCCGTGTGATCGACGACGCGCGCAAGTACGAATAAACGCGAAGCGTGCGCATTCCTCTCGCGCGGGCAGTTGTGCCAGACGGGGTGGTGCGGCGGCAGCGCACGGACCACGCAATGAAATCCTTGGGAACAATGCTTTGATGTCAATGACGATGTGTCGTGCTATCCGTTTCATGGTCCCGGTAGCCTTGCTGGCAGCGGCGCCGTTTGCGCAAGCTCAGGACAAGACAGCTATCTCGCTCGCCACCGCGACCCCTGGCGGAGGGTTCCCGGTCTACGGCGACGCATTTGCCGCGGTGATCAACCAAACCGATCCCACGCTTCTGCTGCAGACGCGCAATACCAAGGGCAGCGCCGAGAACATTCCCTTGCTTGAGAGTGGTCAGGTCGATATCGCCCTGGTGCAGGGTGAGGCGGCCTACGAAGCCTTTGCCGGCGTGGGTCGCCCGCCCGCCAACATGAAGATCATCGCGGCGATGTACTCATCTCCCGGCTTCTTCATCGTCAGGAAAGACAGCCCGTATCGCAGCATGGCCGATTTGCGCGGGCTGCCGGTGGCATTCGGCGCGCGTGGTTCGGGCTTAGTGATTCTCGCGCGCTATGTACTTGACGGCATTGGCCTGGAGCAGAATCGCGATTTTCAGCCCATCCTGCTCGATCGTGCCGGCGACGGCCCGGCGATGGTGCGCGATGGTCGCGCCGCGGCACTGTGGGGCGGTGGCGCCGGCTGGCCGGGCTTTGTCGATTTGATGAAGGGCGGCGATGCACGTTTCATCGCCCCCACGTCAGACGAGATCGGGCGCATTGTGGCGAAGCACAGTTTTCTCAAACCGATCACCTTGGCCGCCGGCACCTATCCGAATCAGGGCGAACCGTTGCGTTCGGTGGGTTCATGGAGTTTCGTGCTGGCCCGAACCTCGCTGCCCGACGACATCGCCTATCGGCTTGCGCGCGCGGTGCACAAGGGCGAGGCCGCTCTGGCACAGCGTTTACCCCAGGCCGCCGAGACCACCGCAGCCAACACCGCGGCGGCGGCGCCCCGCCCCGACATGCTGCATCCGGGCGTGCTGCGTTACCTGCGTGAAGCCGGCCTCTCGAAATAGCATGCTGCGTCATTTGCCGTTACGCGGCAGCAGCTGAACCAGCGCCATGGCCAGCGCCGGCACGGCGAACAGCACGAAGGGCACGCGATAGCTGTCGAATACGTCGTGCAGCAGCGAGAACAGCGGCGCGTAGATCACTACCCCGGAAAACATCATGAAGGTGCTGCCGCTCGACACCACGCCGGCCATGCCGGCAGGCGCCAGGCGCGCGAATTCGGAGATCATCACGCCGTTCCAGCCGACCGCGGTGAGACCGAACGCCAGGCACACGCCCAGCACCACCGCATAAGGCCAATCGGTACCGAACGCGGCGGTGGCGCCGGCGGTCACGCACATTCCCAATCCGAGCACGCCCAGCACCACGCGTGGCGCGCGGGTGCGGTCGGCGACAAAGCCCCAGAACACGCGGCCACCGATGCCGCCCAGGTTGGCGAATGAAAGGGCCAGGCCGGCGGCGACCAGCGTGTAGCCGATATCCAGGGTCAGATAGGTGACGATATAGGTGAAGAAACTGATCTGCATGCCGGCATAGGTGAGTGATACAAGAACATTGCGTACCAGCGCCGGGTTGGCTGCGATCAGACGGAACGGCAGGGCAAGACTTACCAGGTTGGTACGACGCGCGGGGTCGCGGTCGGCGTCGAGTTCACGTCGCGACAGCTGTGCCAACAGCGCCACCGCGGCGCACATGGCACCGACCGCAAGGGCCGCGCCGCGCCAGCTGAAAGCCAGCGTCAAGGGCGGCACGATAATGCCGGCCAAGGCTGCGCCGACCGGCACGCCGGTTTGCTTGATCGAGAACATCAGCGCCATCATGTGCGAAGGCGTGGTCTTGACCAGCACATGCGAGGACGCCGGGGTGATGGGCCCGTAGCCGGCCCCCAGCAGCAGCGCGGCCAGTGGCGCCCAGGAAAGCGGCAGCACCGTCAGGAGCAGCATTGCCGCCGCACACGAGATCAGGCAAGTCTGGCTGACGCGGATCGAGCCGAAGCGCAGGATCATGCCGCCGGAAAGCAAGGCGCTGCTGGCCGCGCCGATATACATGGTGCCGACGAAATAGCCCACCAGTGTCGATTCGAAACCGAGGTCGCGCGCCGCCGCCGGTGCCAGCACCGGCACCGCCAGGGCGGCCAGCGCGGCGAGCGCCTGGATCGCGGTGGTGACAGCGAGCGTGAGGTAGACCGAAGACAAGGGTTAAGAGGCGCCGCGGGAAGAAAAGGGTTGGCCGAAGCGGGCGCAGTCGGGCGCGATGCCGCTTGCAGAGACTGCTGCTGTGAGGGGCGCGTGCTATTTTATCGCCCATGCCCTTCAAACTCTTCATCACCGGCGCCTCCGGCGGTTTGGGCGCCGAATTGGCGCGTGTCTACGCCACCGCCGACAGTGTGATTGCGCTGACCGCGCGCCGCAAGGGCGAGCTCGAGACCGTTGCCGCCACTCTGCCGGGCACGGTGATCGTTTATCCGCTTGACGTCACCGACAGCGCCGCACTGGCCGCGGCGGCGGCCGATTTCATCGCCCGTTTTGGCGCGCCCGACCTGGTGATCGCCAACGCCGGCATATCGGCGGGCACGCTCACCGAGCTGCCCGAGGATTTGGCACCGTTCGAGAAGATTTTCCGTGTCAACGTCATCGGCATGTTCGCCACCTTCGCGCCGTTCGTCGCGGCGATGCGCGCGTGCGGCGCCGGCTCGCTGGTCGGCATTGCGAGCGTGGCCGGGATTCGCGGCATGCCGGGCTCGGGCGGGTACTGCGCATCGAAGTCGGCCGCCATCACCTACCTCGAAGCATTGCGCGGCGAGCTGCGCAGCTCCGGGGTGCGTGTGGTGACCATTCTTCCGGGCTACATTCGCACGCCGCTGACGGCGAAGAACCCCTACAAGATGCCGTTCCTGCTGGAGGCCGACGATGCGGCACGGCGCATCCGCCGCGCCGTCGATAGTGGCAGCAGCTACGCGGTGGTGCCGTGGCAAATGGCGATCGTGGCCAAGCTGCTGCGCGTCTTGCCGAACGGGCTATTCGATCGCCTGCTTGCCGGCAAGGCGCGCAAGCCGCGCGCCGCCGACGGCCAGAAAACATGAAACAAGCGGCCGGCGCGCCAGGTTGCGGTAACGAGGGCGGGCTGTTTGCGGACGCGCAGGGCACCCTGCATGCGCGCGCCACTGCCGACGTGCGCATCGCATGCCTGGTGCCGTCGATCACCGAACTGGTGTGCGCACTGGGATTGACTGCCCAACTGGTGGCGCGCACCGGTTTTTGCATTCACCCGCGCGCGGCGCTTGAGAACGTGCCCAAGGTGGGCGGCACCAAAGATGTGAATCTTCTGCGCTTGCGTGAACTGCGCCCCACTCACGTGATCGTCAACATCGACGAAAACGAGAAAGAGACGGCCCAGCGTATTGGCGAGTTCGCGCCGCACCTGATCGTGACCCATCCCAAGGGGCCGCGTGACAATCTCGATCTGTATCGCCTGATCGGCGGCATTTTCGGCCGCACGACCGCAGCCGAAGCGCTGTGCCAGGAGTTGTTGGCGGCGCTTGGCGCGGCCGCGCATGACTGCACGCGATTGCCGCGCGAGCGGGTGCTGTACCTGATCTGGAAAGACCCCTGGATGAGCGTGTCGCGCGATACCTACATCGCGCGCACACTGGCTGCGGTGGGATGGGATTGCCTGCCGGAAATTGCTGACACGCGCTATCCGGTCATCGACATCGATGCGATCGCCGCCGGCACCGACCGTGTGCTTCTGTCGACCGAACCCTATCGCTTTGGCGCGACCCATGCGGCCGAACTGGCGGCGCGCTTGCAAGGCAAACCCGTGACCCTGATCGATGGCGAAATGACCTCCTGGTACGGGCCGCGGGCGATTCCGGGATTTGCCTACCTGGCGCAATTGCGGCGTCAAACGGCGTCTCAGCTTGCACGCACGGCTCCCTGACTCCGCGCCTTGGGTGACGCCCGGACGTGCGGCGGCTCGGAGGCCAGGCGCGGCTGACCACGCAGGTATGTCGGCGGCTTTGGCCCTTCCGGCGTTATGATAGAAAGACTGCTTGACCACCGCTGGAGGTTTCGCCATGACATCAGGCAAATTCAGTTCCGCGCGCAACGTCGCAATCGCCGTGTTGCTGGGTGTGCTGGCGTCAAACGCCGCGGCGAACACGGTCTTCAAATGGGTTGATGAAAAGGGCGTGGTCAACTACGCGACCGCGCCGCCACCGGCGGCGCGCAACTTGGTGGCGATCAACGCGGCACCTGCATTAGTGAGCACTGGCCAACCTGGCGATGAAGAGGCGCGCTACTGGCGTGAGCGACGTGGCCGAGAGAGCCTGCGCGACGCGCGTGAGGACCAGGATGTGCGCCTGCGGCGCGAAACCGAAGAACTGCGGCAGGTGCAGATCCGCCAGCAGATGCAGCTAGCGGCCCAGTCGGCTAACTCCGATGAACAGCGGTTGCGCCTGGCGCGCGAGCAATGCCTGCGCGAGCGCCGCATTGATTGCGATGGCAGCGGCGGGATTTCGTACTATCCGGCGCCGATCGTGGTGCGCGCCGTGTCGCGCCAGTCGATTCGGCAGGTGGCGCCGTTTCCGGTGAGTGGGGGCGCAAGCAGTGGTATTGCGCCGGGCACGATTGCCGGGACGCAGGCGCAACTGGCGCCGTTTCGGTCCAATGGCTTCGCCCCGGTTACCGGGTACTCGTTGCGGACTCGCTAAAGCTTCAGGGTCTGCGGCGGGCGCCGTAACTCCGGCCTTGGACGCAATCGCGGCAGCAGGCAGTCAAGCCCGCCCGTAGCAACTGCAATGTCGGCACACAAGCCCGGCCGAACCGGACCAGGCGCCTGTTTAGCGCACCAGCAACACCGGCACCTTACAGCCGGCCAGCACCTTGGTGGCCACCGAGCCCAGCACCAGGTTCTTGAACAGGCCGCGGCCGTGCGAGCCCATCACGACGATATCGTACTTGCCCTTGGCCGCGAAATCGGCAATCTCGTCGCCGGGGTCACCGATCTTGTAGGTCTCGCGTGCGGCTACGCCGGCCTTCTTGAGCGCGGCGCGCGCGATCTTGAGCGATTTCTCGGCTTCGTCAGCGTAGTAGGACTGCACCGTTTCGCGCCCCAGGTGCGCCGCCGCATGCGGCGGAATCGGCGAATGCACATTGATCAGCGTGACAGCGGAGTCGCGACCCAGCATGTCGAAATGTTCGAGCAGATAGCTGACCGCGTGCTTGGTGTAAATGCTGCCATCGACTGGGACGAGAATTTTCATATGTGACTCCAAGTGGACACTTCCACACATGATACTAGCGAGCTTCCCAGCGCGCCGGTTTGAGCCATGTCAAGTCTCACCAACCCAGTTGCCGCGCGGCGAGA
The DNA here is from genome assembly GCA_043736195.1 of Burkholderiales bacterium. Taxonomy (GTDB): domain Bacteria; phylum Pseudomonadota; class Gammaproteobacteria; order Burkholderiales; family JAEUOS01; genus JAEUOS01. The sequence continues at coordinate 5,497 of JAYTDE010000591.1, forward strand.
TCCTTCATGATTTCCTCCGAGCCGCCGCCGATCATCATCACCTTGACTTCGCGGTAGATGCGCTCGGCGCGCGAGCCGCGCATGAAGCCGGCGCCGCCCAGGATCTGCACCGCCTGGTCGGCGCAGAACTGCATCGCCTGGGTGGCGCAGTTCTTGAGCATCGCCAGGCGCGCCGCCGCTTGTTCGCCCTGCTGCACCGCCCAGGCGCAGTCGTACAAATAGGCGCGCGCCGCCTCGATTTTCATCTGCATATCCACCAGCTTGTGGCGAATCACCTGGCTTTCGATCAACGGCTTGCCGAAGGTGTGACGCTCGCGCGCCCAGGCCACAGCGTCATCGAGCGCTGCTTGTGCGTAGCCGACCGCCTGCGCCGCCATGCCTAAGCGTTCCATGTTGAAGTTGGCCATGATCGCCTTGAAGCCGCGCCCCTCCTCGCCGATCAGGTTGGCGGCCGGCACGCGCACTTCCTCGAAGTAAAGCGCCGCCGTGTCGGAGCACCACCAGCCCATTTTCTTGAGCGGGGTGCGGGTGAAACCCGTGCGGTCGCGCTCGATCAACAGCAGCGAGACGCCGGCCGCACCGGGGCCGCCGGTACGCACCGCTACCGAGTAAAAGTCCGCGCGCATGCCCGAGGTGATGAACATCTTTGAACCGTTGACCACGTAGTGGTCACCGTCAAGCCTTGCGGTGGTCTTCAGTGCGGCGACGTCTGAGCCGCCGGAAGGTTCGGTGATTGCCAGAGCGCTGATGGCCTCACCTGCCAGGATCGCCGGCAGCACGCGGCGTTTCAATTCCGGGCTGCCGAACTTCGCGATCGGCGGCGCGCCGATGCTGTGCGACATCAGGCTGGCCGAGACGCCGCCGCAGCCGCTGGCGGCGAGTTCTTCGGACAAGATGATGTGAAAGAACACGTCTGTTTCGACGCCGCCGTATTCCTCCGCGAAGCCAAGTCCCAAGAGGCCGAGGGCGGCGGCTTTGCCGTACAGCGCGCGCGGGAAGGTTTCCGCTTCGTCCCAAGTGCTTGCGAACGGGCTGATCTCCTCGCGCACAAAACGGCGCACCGTCTCGCGAAAAGCGGCGTGTTCGGAGCCGAAGTATTGCGAGTGCGCGCCGTTCATTTGCGGGCTGTCGCGATCCCCATCAGCTTGCAGATGATGGAGAGCATCACTTCATCCGCCCCGCCGCCGATCGAACCCAGGCGGCCATCGCGGAAGGCGCGCGAAATGTGGTTGTCCCAGGTGTAGCCCATGCCGCCCCAGAACTGCAAGAGGCCGTCGGGCGCGCTGCGCGACAGCCGGCCGGACAGGAGCTTGGCCATCGACGCCAGTTCGGTGACATCCTCGCCCTTCACATACAGTTCGGTGGCGCGATAGGTCAGTGCGCGCAGGGCTTCGATGTCGGTCTTGATCTCGGCCAGCTTGTACTGCACCACCTGGAAATCGAGCACGGTCTGGCCGAACATCTTGCGCTCGCGGATGTAGTCGATGGTTTCCTT
>JAYTDE010000592.1:0-1988 GCA_043736195.1 Burkholderiales bacterium
TCGGTCGGATAAATCGTGAGCGGCACGCCCTTCTGCCACTGCACCATCACGATCGGCGCGTTCATGCGCCGGCCTTTCTCGTCGAACTTCACGCCGCCAGGAAAGGCCAGCGCCGCCGGACCGGTCTTCAGATCTATCTTGCGGATTTCCTCGGCCACCTTGACCTTGTCGGCCACTTTGGCGCGCTCCAGCGCCTCCGCCAGGACCCACATGTCACCGTAGGCGGTGATCGCGTCCTGGGTGATCCACGGCTCATTGGTGCGCTTCTTGAAGTTCTCGTTGATCGACTCCTGTCCTTTCATGTTCCAGTCGGCAACGATGAAGATCAGGCCTTCGAGCAACTCCGCAGGCACGTTCTTGAGCACTTCAGGGGCGCCAAAATGGCCACCGTTGGCGATCACCGGAATAGCGCCCTTGCCAAGCCGGAACTCGTTCATCTTTTCCAGCCCGAGCTTGATGTCGGAAATGGTGGTGGAAGCGAAGATCAGCATTTCCGGCTTGGTGGTGCGCACCTTCTGGATCAAAGACGTGGCGTCCGCCAGCGGCGGTGTATAGGTTTCGTCGACTAAGATTTTCAGACCGAACTTGGTGAGCCCGCCTTCACGCAGCGGCTTCAGGAAAGACACCGGCGAGGCGGTGTTGTCACCGATGATGCCGACCGTCGTCGGCGCCTTGCCGGTGGCCACCTTGGACAGTTCGATCAACGCCGGGATCGCCGCCATCGACTGGATGCTGGCCACGGGTGAGGTCTGGAACACAAACTTGAAGCCGCGCTCAGTGATGCTGTCGGCATACGACAGGGTCAGCCACGGAATTTGCGCACGCTCGGTCACCTCGGTCACCGCAAGGGTGAACGAACTGAGCCAGGCGCCGGTGCCGCCCACCAGATCGGGTTCGGAGGCGACCAAGCGCTGCGCGGCGTTTTTCGCTTTCTCGGCCGAGTCGCCGGCGTCCGCCACCACCAGCCGGAGCCTGGCGCCACCGATCGACTTGATGCCGCCGGCCGCATTGATTTCGTCCACCGCCATCTGCGCACCCATCTGGATGAGCTGCCCCGGACGCGCCCACGGGCCGGAGATCGGCGCGATCACCGCCACCTTGATCTCCTTGGCCTGCCCCATCACCGGCGGCGAAAACACCGTTGCCGCGGCGATCGCGGCGAGCGCCGCGGCGATCCCGCTACGCCGCACAAGGTTTGCTGACTGCTTACTTTTCAACATGGCTGTCTCCTCTGGTTTGACCACATTCACTGCGCAAGCGTTTTTCACATGCCAAGATACGCGCGTTTGACGCGCGCATCCGAAATCAAGTCATCATGCCGGCCCTGCATCACCACCCGGCCGGTTTCCAGCACATAGCCACGGTCGCAGGATTCGAGTGCTTCGGCCACCCGCTGTTCGACTAACAGGATGGTGAGACCGTGGTCGTCGTGGATCTGCCCGATGCGTTCGAAGATGGTGTCGACTAAGCCCGGCGCCAGACCCATCGAGGGCTCATCGAGCATCAAAAGGTCGGGCGCCGAGGCGAGACCGCGACCGATCGCCAGCATCTGCTGCTCGCCGCCGGACAGGGTGCCGGCCAGTTGGTCGCGCCGCTCCGCAAGTATCGGAAACAAGGCGATGATCATCGGCAGCAACTCGTGCCAGCGCTTGCGGCCGTTGCTCGTGTAGGCGCCCATCTCCAAGTTTTCCATCACCGTCATCGAGGCGAATACCTGGCGCCCTTCGGGCACATGGGCGATGCCCAGATGCGCACGCTCGCCGGGGGGGATCTTGAGCAGATCCTGCCCCTTGTAGTGGATTTCGCCGGCCTGCGGAATCACGCTGCCGGAAATCGCCTTGAACAGGGTCGACTTGCCGGCGCCGTTGGGGCCGACCACGGCGACGAACTGCCCGCTCTCGACATCCAGCGAGACATCGGTGAGCGCCTTGAGCCCGCCGTAGGCGACGTCAAGCGAGCGGATTTTCAGCACGATCCATCCATTTCTT
>JAYTDE010000593.1:0-5495 GCA_043736195.1 Burkholderiales bacterium
CTCTTGGCGCCATTGACGATGCCGGCGCCAAGGATGGCACCAATCAGGCTGCCACGCCCGCCCAAAGCCACCCAGATCGCGATCTCGATCGAATTCGCCGGCGACATCTCGGAGGGATTGATGATGCCCACCTGCGGCACATAAAGCGCGCCGGCAATGCCGCACATGATGGCTGAAAGGGTCCAGATGAAGAGTTTGTAGTGCACCGGGTTGTAGCCCGAAAACATCACCCGGCTTTCGGCATCGCGAATGGCGGTCAGGACCCGCCCCAGCTTGGAGGTGACGATCCAGCGCGCCAGCAGCAACATCGCGAGCAAGGTTGCGGCCGACAAGGCGAACAGCACCATGCGCATGCTTGGCGTGGCGATCGGTATGTCGAGAATGCGCTTGAAGTCGGTGAATCCGTTGTTGCCGCCAAAGCCGGTGTCATTGCGGAAGAACAGCAGCATGAAGGCGAACGTCATGGCCTGGGTGATGATGGAGAAATACACACCCTTGATGCGCGAACGAAAGGCGAAGAATCCGAATACGAAAGCCAGCAAGCCCGGCGCCAGCACCACCAGCAGCATGGCGTACCAGAAATGCTCGGTAAAGCTCCAGTACCACGGCAGCTCTTTCCAGTCGAGGAACACCATGAAGTCCGGCAATGGGTTTTTGTACACGCCGTCCAGTCCGATCTGGCGCATCAGGTACATGCCCATCGCATAGCCGCCCAGGGCGAAAAACACGCCATGCCCCAGCGACAGGATGCCGGTGAAACCCCAAATCAGGTCCATCGCCAACGCCACCATCGCGTAGCACATGATCTTGCCGATCAGGGCCACCATGTAGTCGGGAATGGCGAACGTGCTGTCCTTGGGGAGCAGCATGTTGCACACCGGAAAGACCACAAAAGCGATCAATGCGAACACCGCGACGGCAGCCCAGCCGCGCGCGCCGTAGAGACGGGTGAATAGCGAACGTTGGCGGGCCTCTTCCATCACGCGTCGGCGAAGCGCCCCTTTACCGCGAAAATGCCCTGTGGCCGCTTCTGGATGAAGATGATGATGAAGACCAGGATGCAGATCTTCGCCAGCACCGCACCGGCCACGCCTTCAAGAAATTTGTTGGCGATCCCCAGGCCCATCGCCGCATACACGGTGCCGGCCAGTTGCCCCACCCCGCCCAGCACCACCACCATGAACGAGTCGACGATATAACTTTGCCCCAGGTCCGGCCCGACGTTGCCGATCTGTGACAGGGCGCAGCCAGCCAAACCGGCGATGCCCGAGCCCAGTCCAAAGGCCAGGGTATCGATGCGGCGAGTAGGCACCCCGACGCATGACGCCATGCCGCGGTTTTGCGTGACGGCACGCACGAACAGACCCAAACGCGTGCGCGTCAGCATCATCCACACCATCAGCAGCACGAAAAACGCGAACCCCAGAATCACCAGCCGGTTGTAGGGCAGTATCACGCCGGTGACGATCTCGATGCCGCTGGACATCCACACCGGGTTCTCGACCGGCACGTTTTGCGCACCGAAGATCGAGCGGCAGCCCTGGATCAGCATCAGGCTGATGCCCCAGGTGGCCAGCAGTGTTTCCAGCGGACGCCCATACAGAAAGCGGATCACACCACGCTCCAGCAGCATGCCGACCGCCGCCGCCACCGCGAACGAAACCGGCACGGCCGCCAGCAGGTACCAGTCGAAAGCCGCCGCGGCGTGGGCTTTGAACAGGTTTTGCACCACATACGTGCTGTAGGCGCCGATCATGATCAGCTCGCCATGTGCCATGTTGATCACACCCATCAGGCCATAGGTGATCGCCAGACCGAGCGCCGCCAACAGCAGGATCGAGCCCAGGCTTACGCCGGTGAACGCCTGTGCGAAACGCTCGCCGGTCGAAAGCCGTGTCTGCACGGCGTTGAGCGAGACCTGGGCGGCGGCGGTGATGGCGCTATCCTCTTCGACAAATTTGCCGTCCTTCTTTTCGAGCAGCGGCAGCAACAAGGTCTTGGTGTTGGGGTTGCTGCTCTGCGCCAGGGCCACGATGGCCGCGAGCCGGACCGCGCGGTCGGTGCTCTGCAATCGCAGCGACGCTTGTGTCAGGATCAGCAACTCTCTGACCTGTGCATCGGTTTCGCGGGTCAAGGCGCGCGCCAGAGTCGGCAGCATGGCCTCATCGGCATTGCCCTGCAACTCCTTGACTGCGGCCAGCCGTATGGCCCTGCCTGGGGAGCTGAGCTTGAGCGCGGCGACGGCAGCACCGATCTCACCGCGCATCTGATTGTTGATGATCACATCGTCCAGATCGGCAGGCAGCGGGTTTACCGGTTTGCCGGTTTGCGCATCCATCGCTTTGTCATCCCTGACGATCAGGATCAGCTTGTCGCCTGCGGTCTTGACCGTGTCGGCCACCAGCGCCTGGAGAAACGGAATCGCCGACTCGTCGCCGGAATTCACGATGGCGCTTACCGCCGCGCTTTTTTCGTCGATCTCGCCGAACGCCAGCTTCATCATCGCCTCGGGCGTCAAAGCGCCCGCAGCGTGGCAGAACGTCAAAAGGGCGCAGGCGATCCAGGACCTCAGTGTCATGCGCGACAATGTCCGCTCCGGTGGTATCGCATCGGGAAAATTCGTGCAGGAAAATCCTCATTGCAGGCTGTTGCCCGCAACGAGGATCGACGCAAACCCGCCTTATTACTTCTTGGCTGGCTCGTCCGGCTTCTTGTCGTTACCTTCGATGAACGGGCTCCAGGGTTTGGCCTTGACCGGGCCCGGAGTCTTCCAAACCACGTTGAACTGGCCATCCGCCTTCACCTCGCCGATGAACACCGGCTTGTGCAGATGATGGTTCTTCTCGTCCATCTTGGCCACGAAACCTGAAGGCGCCTTGAAGGTCTGCCCATTGATGGCCGGGATGATCTTGTCGGTGTCGATCGATTTTGCCTTGGCTGCCGCCTGGGCCCACATGTGCACGCCGATGTAGGTTGCTTCCATCGGGTCATTGGTCAGGGGTTTGTCGGCGCCCGGAAGCTTCTTGGCCTTGGCATAGACCGCCCATTTCTTCTTGAACTCGTCGTTGGTCGGATTCTTCACCGACATGAAGTAATTCCATGCCGCCAGGTGCCCCACCAGAGGCTTGGTATCGACCCCGCGCAACTCTTCTTCGCCGACCGAGAAGGCCACCACCGGAACATCCTTGGCCTTGAGGCCGGCATTGCCGAGTTCCTTGTAGAAGGGCACGTTCGAATCGCCGTTGATGGTCGAAATCACCGCGGTCTTGCCGCCCTGGGCGAATTTCTTGACGTCGGCTACGATGGTCTGATAGTCACTGTGCCCGAACGGTGTGTACTTCTCGTCGATATCCTTGTCTGCAACGCCCTTGGATTTCAGGAAGGCGCGCAGGATCTTGTTGGTGGTGCGCGGGTATACATAGTCGGTGCCCAAAAGCACCCAGCGCTTGGCACCGCCGCCGGCCTTGCTCATCAGATATTCGACCGCCGGAATTGCCTGCTGGTTGGGGGCGGCGCCGGTGTAGTAGACGTTTTTGGACAATTCTTCGCCCTCGTACTGCACCGGGTAGAACAGCAGGCTGTTGAGTTCCTCGAACACCGGCAGCACCGACTTGCGCGAGACCGAGGTCCAGCAGCCAAAGGTCACCGCGACCTTGTCCTTGGAAATCAGCTGACGGGCTTTTTCGGCGAACAGCGGCCAGTTCGAAGCCGGGTCGACCACCACCGGCTCCAGTTTCTTGCCGAGCACGCCGCCTTTGGCGTTGATCTCTTCGATCGCCATCAGGGCCACGTCTTTCAAGACCGTTTCCGATATCGCCATGGTGCCGGAAAGTGAATGCAGGATGCCGACCTTGATGGTGTCGCCTGTCTGCGCCATGGCTGGAGAAACGCCGGCCAGCGCCAGCGATACGGCTACGGTGAGCTTTTTCAAAAAAATCCTGCGTTGCATGCTTTTCCCCTGAAGAGTTCATGAAAATGTTCCGTCGCTGGCGCATCTTGTGTCCACGCGGAGCGGAATCAGTTGCACAAATGCATACTGCGTGCCAGCTATTGATATTTGAGACCAAACCTGCCCAAATGCGCTGGCATGCGCCCTGCATGCATTTGAGAGATGCTGTACCTGCCGAGATGTGTCGTACCCAACTTGTGACGCACCGCTTTCGTGCGAGAGCACCAAAATATCGCATTCGGCAACGCGGACCGCTTTTCAACTGTCCTGTCGCAAGGCCGCGTGGTTTGCGCAACGTCGATCCATCGGTTAACCTCGCGCTCCTCAATCAACCACTGCAACCCCATGGAACTGACGCCCCGCGAACGCGACAAGTTGCTGATTTTCACTGCGGCACTGGTGGCTGAGCGCCGCCGCGCGCGCGGCCTCAAGCTAAATTACCCGGAAGCAGTGGCGCTGATCTCGGCGGCGATCATGGAAGGCGCGCGTGACGGCCGCAGCGTGGCCGAACTGATGGGCTATGGCACGCGCATTCTCGCGCGAGCCGATGTGATGGAAGGCGTGCCCGAGATGATCCCCGATATCCAGGTCGAAGCCACCTTTCCGGATGGCACCAAGCTTGTCACCGTGCATCACCCGATTCCCTGATGCGCCTGCTCTGCTTCCTTGCCGCGGCCTGCATCGGCACGACCGTGCACAGTCATGAGGTGTCGAGCGACGATTGGGTGCGCCTTGGAGAGCGTGTGCACGGCGGCTATGGCAGCCTGATCGCCCTGGGTGTGCGCATCGGCCTGGACGCGCGCGAGCGCCTGTCGGCCCCGGCCCGTGATCTGGATATCACCTACAGCGACGGCGAGAAAACGCCGTGCGCCTGTATGGTCGACGGCATCCTGATGGCCACCGCCGCCAGCCCCGGTCAGGGCACGCTGCGCGTGGCGGCCGAACCGGCGCCGCCCGGCGTATTCGGCAGTGCGTTGATCCGTCATCGCAAAACCGGCGCGCAACTGCGCTACACCATTCCAGCCCCCGCCTTTCCGGCGCTGGCCCGGATCAACCGCGAAGCGGATGCGCGCGGCCGCCATGAGGGCGTGATGCGCGTGCCGGCCGACACATGGTTTCAGGTCGAACGCATCACGCAATGAAACAGCCGTGCACAAGCTTTCAAAGTGATTTTTTCGAGGTCTACATGATTCCAGGTGAATTCGACATTCTGCAAGGTGAAATCGAACTCAACAGTGGCCGCACCACTGCAAGCCTCAAGGTCGCGAACACCGGCGACCGACCGATCCAGGTGGGCTCGCATTTTCATTTTTTCGAAACCAATGCGGCGCTCAGGTTCGAACGCGAACTGGCCTACGGCATGCGCCTCAACATCGCCGCCGGCACCGCTGTGCGCTTCGAGCCCGGACAGGAACGCAGCATCGAACTGGTGGCACTGGCCGGCGCACGCAAGGTTTTCGGTTTCAATGGCCGCGTGATGGGAGCGCTCAAGCCATGAAAATCTCGCGTCAGGCTTATGCCGAAATGTTCGGGCCCACCACCGGTG
>JAYTDE010000594.1:0-2072 GCA_043736195.1 Burkholderiales bacterium
GGCGATCTGCATCGCGCGCGACGCCAGGCCGATATAGCGCATGCAGTGAAACAGGCGCGCCCCTTCGAGGCGGATCTGCGCATACTCCAGGCCACGCCCTTCCTCGCCTACCAGGGCATCGGCGCCGACCCGGCAATCGACCAGTTCAATCTCGGCGTGGCCGCCGCGCGAAAACGGCTCCATGGTCGGGATGTCGCGCACAATGCGAAAGCCGGGCGCATCGGACTCGACCAGAAACCAGGAAACCCCGGCCTCGGTGCGCGCCACCACGATCGCGAAGGCCGCGCCGATCGCGCCCGAGATGAACCACTTGTGCGCGTTGAGCACCCAGCCATCGCCATCGCGGCGCGCAGTGGCCTTGAGCATGCGCGGATCGGAGCCCACGCCCGGCGCCGGTTCGGTCATGGCGAAACACGAGCGCACCTCACCACGTGCCAGCGGACCCAGGTAGCGTTCACGTTGCTGCGGATTGGCCAGACGCTCCAACACCGCGACATCCGGCTGCCCGGGCGGCGCGCAATCGAGCGCGCCGGGGCCCAAAAAGCTGCGGCCGACTTCCTCGAAGAATCCGCAACACTCTTCCCACGACAAGCCGAGGCCACCTGCCGTAACCGGCAGACGCGGCGGGCCGAAACCCAGCGCACGGGCACGCACCCGCAAGCGATCAATAGCCTGCGCGTTGCGCTGCATGTCGTGTGCGGCCTTCAGATCTTCGGCCGGGATCACTTCACTATCGATGAATGCCTTGAGCCGGACGCAAAGTTCGGCGAATTCGTTGACCGGACGCGAAGTGCTCATAGCCTGAAGCCTTGCCTGCGCGCGAATCTCATTTCTTGAACGCCTTTGCAAAGCGTTGCCAGCGTTCGGTATCGGAGCGCAGGAAGGATTCGAAATCCGCGGTGCCGAGAAATGCCGCTTCGCCGCCGGCTGTCGTCAGGCGTCCCTGCACCTCCGGCGTGGCGGCGGCGACGCCTACCGCTGCCGAGAGCCTCTGCACCACCTCGCGCGGCGTACCGGTGGGCACATGAAAGGCATACCACGACTCCACGGTGACATCGGGAAAGCCGGCCTCGGCAATCGTCGGTACGTCCGGCAACAGGGGCGAGCGCTTGCTGCTGGTGTTGGCCAGTGCGCGCAGCTTGCCCGAGGTCACCTGCGGAATCGCCACGGTCGAAGGAATGATCGACATCGACAAGGCACCGTTGATCAGGTCCGGAATCACCGGTGGCGCGCCCTTGTAGCCGATCGCCTCGAACTTGAAACCGGCCACGACACTGAGCATTTGGGTGGCCATCGATTGCGTGCTGCCGGTGCCGCCATCGCCTACGGCCAAGCCCGGCTTGGCGCGCGCCAGTGCGACATAGTCCTTGACCGTGCGTGCCGGCGAACTGAGCGGTACCAGGATGAAGCTGGGCGAGAGCGCGTAGCGCGCCACCGGCACGAAATCCTTGGGTTGCCAGCGCAGACCGGATTCCAGCATCGGATTGTTGATGATGTACGGCGCCGACACCAACAGCGTATAGCCGTCGGCCGCGGTGTTGGCGACGAACTCGGCGGCGATGTTGGCACCGGCCCCGGGCTTGGACTCGACCACGAACGGCTGGCCCAGATCGGTGGCCAGGCGGATGGTGACAGCACGCGTCATCACATCGACCACGCCGCCGGCCGGGTAAGGCACGATCACCCGCACCGGCTTGGCCGGCCAGGCTTGCGACCAAACCTGGCCGCCGGCCAAAAGGCACCAGGCTGCTATTCCGACTCCGATCCAGTTGCGCATATTCATCTCCATTTTTGTTCACTTGGCGTGGCATGGTCGCAGGGGCAGCCACCACATCCGCACATCCACAAGACATGCCGATGATGCCACAAGCGATTGCATGGCAGGGCATCGCGTGGCGCTCGACGAAACGCTTGTGCATCAAGGCAGCGCGCAGGCTGCCTCAACCTGCCGGGCTTGACGGGTCGATGCCCGCGCGCTTCGACTCACGGTGTTGATGCATGCGCGCACTACTTTTTCAGCGCCTTGGCAACGCCCAGCCAGCGCTCGGTATCGTTGCGCAAAAATGCCTCGA
>JAYTDE010000595.1:0-3673 GCA_043736195.1 Burkholderiales bacterium
CCTGACGTTCTCGATTGCGATCATCGCCTGATCGGCGAAGGTATGCAGCAGTTCGATGTGCCTTGCCGGGAACAGTCCAACCACGCTGCGGGAAACAGCGATGCCGCCGACGGGTTGGCCGTCGCACATCATGGGTACGGCTACGATCGAGCGGAAGTTCACCGCGCGTGAGACCGAAAGGCTGCCATATCCCGCATCGTCCTCGACATCCGGAATGTGGGCAATGCAGCGGCCCTCGATGGCGCGGCTGATCGCATTGACGCCGCTGGGTCGCACCGGAAATCCGCGTTCATAGGCGACGGCGCCCTCAGCGCTGATTCCGTGGTGAGCCACCAGATGGATGAGCGTGCCGTCGAACCTGAACACGGCACAGAACTGGCCGTCGCACAATTGCTTCGCGCAGCGCGCAATCATGTCGAAAACCGGTTGGGCGTCGTGGGCCGAACTCGAAATCATCCGCAGCACTTCAGCCGTAGCGGCTTGCTGCTCAGTCGATTCCCTGAGCTCGGCAATCAGGGCCGCTATTCGCTGCTCTGGATCGAGGTGTTCGTCTGGCTGCGAAACGCAAACCCCGGAAGCGCAAGTCATGCAGCATCTGCTTGTTTCTGGCGTTGTTCAAGCACAACGATTGCCATCGCCATTGACGTGCCGCAATGCAAAACCCAAGAGCAAGCGATGGTGGCCACGCGCAACGCTTGGCGCTTTGTCGGGTTCAAGGCTGGACTCCTCCTGAAGGTACGACTGATTGACCGTCTTGGCGCGCGGTTTTTGCACTGTCGTAAAGGCGCACCGACGCGGTCGTGATATCCAACAAAGCCTTGACACAACTGCCAAAGCAGCATTACCTATTCAGTTTAGTCCCTTATGGCTGATTGACCTGCAGTGCATGCGAAACAACACTGGGCACTGGGGCGCCTGAGGCGGCATCATGTGGAATCGTGATTGCATGTCAGCGCGCCCTCAGGCAACAATGAGGGGACCCGCAAAAAACAGATACACGGTCGGGCATTTGGAGCGGGCCTTGTGCCAGGGCGGGCTTGCGAAACATTCAAACCGGTTGCAGGAGACAGAAATGAAATATTCAGCTTTCGTCGCGGCGGCGCTTTCCGCGTTTGCCTTACCGTTCGCCGCGTGCGCACAAACCGACTGGCCGCAAAAACCGGTCACCATGGTGGTGCCGTATCCGCCGGGCGGTGTCAACGATGCGGTAGCGCGCATCTATGCCAACAAGCTTAGCGCCGAATTCGGCCGGCCGGTTCTGATCGACAACCGCGCCGGGGCCGGTACCACGGTGGCCTCGAACTATGTCGCCAAGGCACCGGCCGACGGCTACACCATCTACGCCGGTGGCACCTCGCTGGTGATCAACCCCACTCTCACGGCCCAAGTGCAGTACGACCCCAACAAGAGCTTCGAACTGGTGTCGCTGATGTCCTTCACGCCCTTCATCCTGCACGTCAATGCGGGGTTCCCGGCGAAAAACATGGCCGAGCTTGTCGCGCATGTGAAAGCCAATCCCGGCAAGTTCAACATCGCCAGCTCCGGCATCGGCGCCACCAATCACCTGATCGCCGAGATGCTCAAGCAGCAAGCCGGGCTTGACATGACGCACGTGCCCTACAAGGGCGGCGCGCAGGCCGGGCAGGACGTGGCGGGCGGGCAGGCGCAAATGATGTTCTCGGCCGCCCTTGAAGCGAAGCCGATCTTGGCGACCGGCAAGACGCGCGCGATTGCGATTACCAGCGCGCAGCGCTCGCCGGCCTTCCCCGACATTCCGACGGTGGCTGAAGCCAGCGGGATGCAGGACTTCGTTGTGACTTTCTGGCAGGGCATGGTGGTGCCGGCCGGCACGCCCAGGGCGATCGTCGACAAGCTGGAAAAGGCGATTGCGAAGGTGGCGGCCGATCCGGAGATGATCGAGCGCTTCAAGCCGCAGGGGGTGGAAATCCGTGCCTCTACCCAGGCCGAGTTCAAGGATTTCATGGGCAGGGAAGAGCTGCGCTGGGTCAAGCTCATCAAGGAACGGAATATCAAGGCGGAGTGATCATTGGACACCCCTCCTGTCACTGCGTGACATCCTCCCCGAGGGAGGATGAGCGCTCCCTTCGAGCGGCCGGGCGGGAGCGCTCATGCGCCGATCCGGCGGGTAAGGGGAGCGCAGCCTTTGCCGCAGCGGCAAGGCGTCACTTCGATGGCGTCGATTACCGTGGAGTTGAATATACCCAAAAGGGGTTGGAGCATTCCCAAAATGGGTATTTAAACGACAGCAGTGCGCAGGCCCCGCAATCGCAGCCTGGCCGACGTCTTGTTATCGACCACGCAACAACGCTCGCTCGGCTTGCCGTTCGGCCAGCCGGACCGCAGCGTTCTTGCAACCGAACCCATCACCATGGCGCCTTCGATCCGGTGGCCGACCGCCTGACGCGTGCGATCAATCCTGTGGCCTACACCGCTGCACAGTTTGCCAGGCGGCGAAGGGCGGATACTGCGTTCTTTACGAGAGCGATGGCGCAGCCGCGCATGCCTTGAGCCTGGCCGCGCTGCTTCGGCTAGCGTGCCGCCAATCGCTACATCGTGTTTCAGGTAACGCCTTCATATATACTTTTATTGCCTTCCTGTGATCGCCCATTTTCGATTTTCCGTGGCTGAGGCTTCGCGCTTTGTTCTCGCACCAACTATGACTACTCCACGCCCCGCCACTACTGCGACCCTGCTTGCCCCCCAAGTGCTTGGGTTGTTGACGTCACTGACGAGGTACATTTCCGAGGAGACCTTGGAGCACAGGCGGCTGCGCAATGAAATCGACAAACTCGCGCGGGTTGATGCAGCAGGGAGCTGGGCTTTGCGCGCCATTTACCTTACAGCGATGGGCAAGTCGTCGGAGGCGCGGGAAGCGGTCCAGAATGCATTGAGATTGGGTGTGGGCCTGGACAATCAAGGCTCGCTTGCCACGAACGTCTATATTAATTTCGCGAATTTCGGCGATGCATTGGACCTACTCACCAAGGCTGCGGATCCGCGCGGTGGATATTTTTCGAGTCGAATCGCGTGGCTGGTTCGGGCAGGGGGCATCCGAACCGCCGCCAGGTATAGCGAAATCGCCAAAGCGATGGGTCTGGACACTCCCACGCTTCCCATCGATCTTGTTCGCGCGGTGGAAGCGCTCGATACCCTTGACGCACGTCCGGTGTCGGACGCCGATATTGCGCTTATGCTAACAACCGCTGGCGCGGTTTTTTGTGAACAGGGGTTGATGACGTCGCGCTCCGAGGCACCGGAGCTTATGCAGTTCGAGGGAGGCGCGTTTTGCTTCCAGTTTCCGCTTGACGTTAGCCCGGCAGAGGCGGCAACGATAGCGATAGAAGCGTCTGAACGTCTTGCCGGCTTGCCTTTTTCAAGCTCCGCCGCGACGGTCAGCTTTTCTGTCCATCGCCTGCAAGCGCGCTCCGAGCCAGTTGTTGCGTGACTACGCCGCCAGAGCTGCTTCTGCTCGCCGAGAAACTTCGTCAAGGTTCAACCGAAGCCGAGTGGCGGGCGGCTGCGTCGCGCGCGTACTACGCGATCTACCATCACGCAAGGGCTTTCCATGACTCCTTGCCAGAGTCAGGGCAGCCAGCTCCAAAGGGGGCGGGTGGAGATCATGTGGATCTTTCTCACAGACTCAAGAATCCAG
>JAYTDE010000596.1:0-4606 GCA_043736195.1 Burkholderiales bacterium
GGGCCCAGCCGCGCACCTTCTCGGCCATGCGGTCCAGCGCATCGCCATTGTTGTCAGCCAGGCGCACGACGAATGCATCCGGCAGCGGATTCCTGTCAAGGGCGGCAAGCACGTCGCCCATTGGCTGAATTCAGGAAACATCCGTCGATGGGCGACGTGCTTGCCGCCCTTGACAAGAACCCGCTGCCCGACGCATTCGTCGTGCGCTTAGCTGACAACAATGGCGATGCGCTGGACCGCATGGCCGAGAAGGTGCGCGGCTGGGCCCATGTCGAGCATGTGCAGGTCGATTCCGCCTGGGTACGGCGCGTCGCCGCCGCGGTCGGTGTCGGTCGGGTGGCGGTGCTGCTGCTGGCCGGCCTGTTGTCGTTCGCCTTGCTGGCTGTGACGTTCAACACCATCCGCCTGCAGATCCTCACCCAGCGCGAAGAAATCGAGGTCGCCAAACTACTGGGCGCGACCAACGGCACCATCAAGCGCCCGTTCTATTACTACGGTGCGCTGCTGGGCCTCTTGGGCGGCGGTGCTGCACTGGGTATCGTGTTCGGCGCTTTCTGGGTGCTCAATCGCAGCGTGGCTGCGTTCGCGCAGTTGTATGCGTCCGACTTCCGGCTTGACCGATTGCCGCCGGCGGACCTGGCATCAATCCTGGCATTCGCCGCTGCGCTCGGCCTCGCCGGGGCGTGGCTTTCGGTCTCGCGGCATCTGCAGTCCTTCGAGCCGCGTTAGGAAAACGCCAGGTACATCCCTGAAATACGGATTCTTCAACCAAACGCCTTTTCCTGGCTCGACGTTTCTTAGTGGCCCGCCAGCAACAAGCGGATGTCGCCGATCAAACGGTCCGCCGTCGTCGAAGCGGGCTCGCCCGATGGCGGCGGCCGCACGAACAAGCGCAGCTTGCCCTGCGGATCAAATACATAAGTGCCTGCGGAATGGTCGACGGTATAGCTACCGGCGGTCTTGCCAGCCACCTTCTGGTAGAAAACCTTGAAGTCCTTGGCCACTTTCGCGGTGGTCTCGGCGTCTCCATACAGCCCCACGAACGCGGGATTGAAAGCCGGCACGTATTGCGCCAGCAGTGCCTGGGTGTCGCGCTCCGGATCGACAGTGATGAACAGCACCTGGAGCTTAGGCCCGTCCGGTCCGAGTTTCTCGACCACGGCGCGCATTTCCGCCAGCGCCGTGGGACACACGTCCGGGCACTGCGTAAAACCGAAAAACACGGTGACAACGCGGCCGCGGAAGTCGGCCAGCGTCACCTTCTTGCCGTTATGGTCGGTCAATGCGAAGTCGCGCGCGAAATCGGCACCGGTGACATCGGTATGCTTGAACTGCGGGCGACCGGAATCACAAGCGGCGACTGCGAGCGCCAATCCGCAACAAAGGGCAATCAGCAACCGTCGCATGGTCAAGGCGCCAGCATCGGCATCGCGTAGTGATCGACAAGAAGCGCCGTGAACAATGCGGCTAAGTAGAACAGCGAATAGTTGAAGGTGGCGCGCGCCTGCCGGTCGCTGTAATCGCGATACAGCTTCCAGGCGTGATAGGTGAAACCCAGTGCCAGCACGATTGCCGCACCGAGATAAACCCAGCCGCTCATGCGAATGACAAACGGCAACACGCTCACGGCTCCCAGCAACACGGTGTAGAGCAGTATCTGCAATTGCGTGAAGCGCTGCCCGTGGGTCACCGGCAGCATCGGCAGGCCGGATTTGCGGTAGTCCTCTACGCGATACAGCGCCAGCGCCCAGAAGTGCGGCGGGGTCCAGACGAAGATGATGAGCACCAGCAGGATCGCTTCCGGCCCGATGTCGCCGGCAACCGCCGCCCAGCCCAGTGCCGGCGGCATCGCACCCGACAGGCCGCCGATCACGATATTTTGCGGCGTGGTCGGTTTGAGGATCACGGTATAGATGAAGGCATAGCCAAAAAACGTCGCGATGGTCAGCCACATGGTGAGCGGATTGACCCAGAAAAACAGCAAGGCGCTCCCCAGCAAGGCGAGAAAAGTGGCGAACAACAGGGCCTGCGCGGAAGTCAGTTCGCCGCGCGCCATGGGCCGCGCGCGCGTGCGCGCCATGCGCGCGTCGATGCGTTGTTCGAGCAGGCAATTGACGGCAAACGCGCCCCCCGCCAGGGACCATATGCCGGCGGTGCCGGCAATCAGCGTCAAGGGCTCGACCATGCCTGGGGTTGCCAGGAACATGCCGATTACGGCGCAAAACACCGCGAGCATGGTCACGCGCGGCTTGGTCAATGCCGCGAACTGGCGGATTCTTCGGCTTGCGGTGGAACCGGTTTGGGTTGCAGTGACTTGCATCTTGGCTCAGGCGCGGGCGCCGGCTGCGAACACAACCGGACGGTCGCGCTGCTGCGCGGCGAGGCGCGAGTTTAGCAGCGCCAGCAGCAAAGCCATCGCCGCAGCGCCGCCGTTGTGTGCTACAGCGATCGCCAACGGCCATGCGAACACCACATTCGATACGCCGGTCGCGACTTGCAGACCAAGCAGGGCGAACAAACCCCAGGCAGTGTTTCGCAGATAGGCGCTATCGCTTGCGGCCGCCAGCATGACTAGGCCGAGCCAGCCGAGCACCACGACGACAATCAGCGCGAACGCACGGTGCACCCAGTGAATCGCCACCAGCGCCTGCACCGGCAACAGGCTGCCGTCGTCATTGAGTCCCAGGGGTCGTGTCAGATCGAAGCCGCGCGCGAAGTCCATCGCGGGAACGAGCGCACCGTTGCACAGCGGAAAGTCCTGGCAGGCCAGCACCGCATAGTTGGTGCTTACCCACCCGCCTAGCGCGATCTGGCCAAACACCACCGCGAGCGCGAAAAACACCGGCCCGCGCAGGCGCGCCACCGCGTTGGCACCGATCGGCAGCGGATTTGTTTGTGCAGCCAGGGCACCCAACATGCACAGCAGCAGCACGCCCAACAGCAGGTGGATGGTAACGATCACCGGCATCAGCTTCAGTGTGACGGTCCAGGCGCCGAACGCACCCTGGACACATACCAGGACGAACAACACGGTGGCCGGCCACGGCGAGCGCTTCAGCTCGGCCCGACGCGCCCATGCCAGGCCCATCAGGGTGAGGATCAACACACCAACGCCCATGGCGATGTAACGATGGAGCATTTCAATCCACGCCTTGACCATGGTCACCGGCCCACTAGGCATCGCGGCTTCGGCCGCGCGGATCATCTCGCCGGCTGTGACTGGATTGGAATGACCATAGCAGCCGGGCCAGTCAGGGCAGCCCAGGCCGGAGTCGGTCAGGCGGGTGAATGCGCCAAAAATGATCAGGTCGAAGGTGACGAAGGTGGTGATCCACACCAGCTTGCGGTACTTGTCGGCGTCCCCCTTGACCCAGACCCACAGCAAGGGAATACTGGCCGTAAGAAGCCCGAGGAAACCCAACTGCAGCAGCGCGCCGTAACTCATCAACCGATTCTCGAATACTTGAGCAGGCGACCCAGATCCTTGTGCATCTTCTTCGGGTCGGCATTCTTCGGATAGCGCATGATGAGATTGCCGAGCGGGTCGAGCAGGTAGATGTGGTCGGCGCGGTCACCCTCTGCGGGAAATTCGCGCACCACCGGCGAGTCGACCGCACGCAGCATTTTCATGCCATCGTACTCGCGAATGGTCTGCGTCTGCAACTGGTCGGCATCGGTAACCAGCCAGGCGCGCTCCAGGCGATCACGCTCCTTGCCCTGCATGGTGCGCACCTGCCGCATCATGTGCAGCTTCTCGGCGCATGACCCTTCGCACGCGGCACGATCGAAGGTCAGAAGTACCCACTTTCCCTTGAGCGCCCCCAACTTGAAAGGCGTTCCGTCCAGCTGATTCAGGGTGACGTCCGGCAAGGGGCGTGGCGGCTCGATGAGCGTGCCATAGTTGACCCGGCCCTCGGGCTTGATCACATAGAAGGTCAGGTATGAGGCGATCACTGGCGCGGCGCAGACCAGGAACAGCAGGACGAGCTTGATGCGCCCGCCAATCATGGCATCGCGATACGCGGCCTCACGGCTTTCGAGATGGCTTGTCATATTGGAAAAAAGTGAAGAAAACAAACAGGACCACCACCAGGGTGGACAAGGAATACCACTGGAACGCATAGCCGCGATGTTTTGCCGCCGTCATTCCCGCAACTGCGCCCAAAGCCAGGTCCGGAGCACGTTTGAGCCCATCGTTGGGCGCATCTTCGAGCGCCTGGCGCAACATGAAGCCGTGCGTTTCGATGCCGGTGCGCGCGGTGAATTTTTCCGGCGTCAGGTTTTGCCACAACTTGCCTTCATCAACGCTTTCTGTAAGTTCCAAGGTACGCTGCGGCGCGATGTAAGCGCGTCCGCGCACCGCTACACGGCCGATTGGTGTGGCTATGACCGGCAGCTTGGTGCGATCGGCGCCAGGGACGACAATTCCACGGTCAACCAATATCACTTTGCGGCCACCGGCTATGCGCAGTGGCGTGATCACTGCCATGCCGGCCGCTTTGCCGACAAAACGGTTATCCCAATAGACTGTGGCGGCTCCAACAAATTCCCCGCGCGCGACGATTCGCCGCCCGTCAAGGGAGGAAGCATCGGCTACATCACCCGT
>JAYTDE010000597.1:0-2227 GCA_043736195.1 Burkholderiales bacterium
GCCGCCGGTGTATGGCTGGCCGCCATGGGGGCGACACTGGTGGCACCACAACTCAAATTCGCCCTCAAGTTCCAGATCGGCCTGTTCTTCTCGGGCCTGTTCGTCATCTGCATGCTGTGCCACGGCGAACTCACCCACCTGAAGCCGGCGCCGCGCCACCTGACGCGCTTCTACCTGATGGTGGCACTTGGCGGCGCGGCCGGCGCGTTTCTGGTCGGCATCGCCGCACCCTTGCTGCTGCCGGCGTACTACGAACTCGAACTCGGGCTGACCCTGGCGGCGCTGCTCTTGCTGCTGCGCCTGCCGCGACTGGGACCGGCGGCAGCGCGCATCGGCGCCGCCCTGCTGGTGGCCGGCGGCATCGGCATCACCGTGACACAGATGGTCAACTACAACCGCGATGCGCTGTTCACCGGCCGCAACTTTTATACCGTGCTGCGCGTCAAGGAATACGGCACGCCCGGCACCGAGACCCAGAGCAGGGTCTTGGTGCACGGCGTGATCAATCACGGCGAACAGAACATGTCGGACAAATACCGTCGCGCGGTAACGCGTTACTACGGACACGGCTCGGGCATTGGCCGCGCGCTCATGGCCAAGCAGGACGCGCCGACGCTGAAAGTCGGCATTCTCGGCCTCGGTGCCGGCGCGGTCACGGACTATGCGCGAGCCACCGACCACTGGCGCCTGTACGAGATCAATCCGATGGTGCCGGATATCGCGCGCAAATGGTTCACCTACCTGGCCGATTCGCCGGCGAAAATGGAGGTGGTGCTGGGTGACGGTCGGCTGGCGATCGAACGTGAACCCGCACAAGGCTATGACCTGCTGGCGATGGATGCTTTTTCAAGCGACGCTGTTCCGGCGCACCTGATCACCAGCGAAGCCTTCAGCGCCTACGAGCGCCATCTCAAGCCCGACGCCATCCTGGCCATCCACGTGTCGAACCGTTTTCTCGACCTGGCGCCGGTGATCCGGGCGCTGGCCGAAAAGCACGGCTTTCACGGCGTAATCGCCTATGAGACCCAACCCACCATCAGCGACTGGATCCTGTTGGCGAAGAATCCACAAACGCTGCAGCATCCGCGAAGCGGCGCAGGCCTTGCCGCAAAAGGCGGGCATCAAGGCGTGGACTGATGATTTTCACAACATCGTGCAGGTGCTGCGATGAAGGCGCGCCGCGATGATCCGCAGGTCGCTGGCAGCCACTTTCAACGATCGTGGCGCTTGACCTTTTTCTAGCGCGGCTGGCCGGCCGTGAATTCAATTCGAGGCTGGAACCTTTGAATCAGTTGCACGCGGCCACAACGCTTGATTTCCTGCGTGTTCCGCCCGGCAACAATCTTGAAGCACTGGCGGGGGTCCGCAAAGGGCAGCACAGCATTCGCGTCAGCGGCCAGTTCAGGATCTGCTTTGCGTGGACGGCGCAAGGCCCGAAGAATGTCGAAATCGTTGACTACCACTGACGGAGTTTGAATATGGCCAAAAAACTTCCCCCGGTTCATCCCGGTGAAATTCTGCGTGAAGAATTCATGAAGCCGCTCGGACTGTCGAGCAACGCGCTGGCGCGCGCCCTGGACGTGACTCCTGCGCGTATCAACGAAATCGCGCGCGAAAAGCGCGGCATCAGCGCCGACACCGCCCTCCGGCTTGCGCGGTTTTTCAGTACCGATGTGCAAAGCTGGATGAACCTGCAAACCCACTACGATATTCAGTGCACCGAAGACGCGGCGGGACGCGCGATCCAAAGAATTACTCCTCGACTGAATGAAGCGCTCGCGGCATAGATGCGCCTGGCGGTGAAGCGGCGGCAATTCACCCGCACTCCGCAACGTCCAAGGGATGACACCCCGTGGATACATCAGGCATGCACTGCCGATGCCGAGAACTTCACGCCCAAAGCACGCATGATTTTTCGAATGGTTTCATGGCGCGGCTTCGCTCCGGGGGCCAGCGCCTTGTACAAGCTTTCGCGCCCCAATCCGGAATCCTTCGCCAGCTGCGTCATGCCACGCGCACGCGCCACATCGCGAACCGCGACCAGAAACATGTC
Organism: Burkholderiales bacterium; assembly: GCA_043736195.1. Taxonomy (GTDB): domain Bacteria; phylum Pseudomonadota; class Gammaproteobacteria; order Burkholderiales; family JAEUOS01; genus JAEUOS01. The sequence goes on from JAYTDE010000597.1 coordinate 2,054, forward strand.
CGGGTTCGGATCTTCGAGCGCAGCGGTCAAATACTCGGCGATGGTGTCTTCGTCGGCCAGATAGTCGGCCGCATCAAACGGGGCAAATTTCGTCATGACCGATTCTCCTGTTTCAATTCGCGCGCCATTTTAAATGCGCTCTTGATATCCCGCCGCTGGGTGGACTTGTCGCCA
>JAYTDE010000598.1:0-2622 GCA_043736195.1 Burkholderiales bacterium
CCAACAGCGCGGCAAAGCGTCGGCCGACGAAGTCGAGTGCGGCACGGCCGGTCTCGGCGGTGGCCGCCAGGGCATTGCCGGCAGCCCCCTTGGGATTCAAGTCCTGCATCTGCCAGCCCAGCTTGGCGGCCTGGCCATTGCCCAGAAGCGCGAATTTCGCGGCGCGTGCTTCGCTTGAGGAAACAAAATTCTCGGCCAGACGCATGTCCACCAGCTGTGGGGTGAGCGCCAGCATCATCGCGGTTTCAAGCTCGCCCGCATGGATACCAAAGCGCATTTCGTGATCGCTGATCAGGCCATCCGGCAGACCCAGGCCATACCAGTTGCAGGCCAATACCATCATGTCATGTCTGGCACGCAAATCACGTGCCACGATATCCATGATTGACACCTGGCCGCCATGCGAATTGAACAGCACCAGCTTCCTGACACCGCTGGCCGCCACGCAGGCGCCGATCTCCATCCAGTTGGCGATCAGCGTGGCGGCCGAGAGCGACAGCGTGCCCGGGAAACGCGCATGCTCATTGCTCTTGCCGATTTGCTGGGTCGGCAGGAACAGGGCGCCGACGTCGGCCCCGATGTGCGGCAGGCTTGCTCCGATCACGCCGTTGATGATGCTGGTATCGACCGACACCGGCAGGTGCGGGCCGTGCTGCTCGATGGCCGCCACCGGCAGCACGGCGATGAGTTCTTCTGCGCGCAGTTGCGCGAATTCGCGGGCGGTGTAGTCGGCCCAGAAGCGGCTTTTGTAGGGCATGGCGGGCGTCCCGAAAGGTTCACCCGATTATAGTCAGCGCCACCCGCGCCGGCGCAAAGCCGCTGCGCAAACCGCTCGGCCGCCAACCCTGGGGCGCACCAGCGCGCTGCCAGCTTCTATGGCGCTGCCTGCAACTCCACCAACAGGGCGCCGGCGCTGACCTGCGCCCCGTGTTCGACCAGCACCTGCTTGACGATCGCGTCCATCGGCGCTGTCGACGGATGCTCCATTTTCATCGCCTCCAGCGTAAACAAGGGAGCTCCTTTTTCAACCCGCTGCCCGACGCTCACAAACAAGGCGACGATGCGGCCTGCCATCGGCGCGCGAATCAGGCCGGCCGAGGCGCTGTCGGCGGCAGCCACCGCCGCCAGCGAGCGATCCGTGATGATGGTCTGCACACCGGCAGTGCTGGCGTAGAGGTCATCGCCGTCGAGGGCGAAGGCGATCGACTCGCGCCCGCCAGCGCCGGACACGCGCACCTGCCCGGCTGCGCATTCCAGCAATTCGAGATCCTCGACCGCGGCGTCGCAACTCAAGCGATAGCGGGCGCCGCCCAATGACTGCAGTGCTACCACCGCCTCGACGCCCTCGACCAGCAGCTTGAGGTTCACCGGCCAGGGCATCGGCAAGGCAAGCGCGCGCGGGTCATGGCCATGGCGCGCCGCGCGGGCACAATACGTCACCAGTGCGGCCAGGGTCGGGCGCATGGCCTGGCTTGCGGCCATGAGCGTCGGCAGATGGTGCCCGATGAAGCCGGTGGTGGCACCACCTTCAGCGAAGGTCTCATGCGCCAGCGCCGCCGCCAGAAACGCCTGGTTGGTGCGCACCCCGAGCACCTGCGCCGCACGCAGGCCGCGCCCCAGGCGCTCGCGCGCGTCGCCGCGATCCGTGCCGTGCGCCACGAACTTGGCGATCATCGAATCATAGTAAGGCGCGATCTGTGACCCGCTTCGCAGCGCATGATCGACCCGCAGGTCGCTACAGGCATCGATATTCCAGGTCAGCAAGGTGCCGCTTTGCGGCAGGAAGTCGCGCGCCGGATCTTCGGCACACAGGCGTACCTCGATGGCATGACCACCGGCCTCAAAACGCTTGAGGATAGCTTCCTGCGAAGTCTCCGGTAGCGCCTCGCCGCGCGCCACGCGAATCTGCCATTCCACCAGGTCGTAGCCGGTCAGCGCCTCGGTCACCGGGTGCTCCACCTGCAGGCGGGTATTCATTTCCATGAAATAGAAATGCTGGTGCGCATCGAGCAGGCATTCAATGGTGCCGGCACCGCGATACTTGATGGCGCGCGCCGCCGCCACCGCCATCGCCCCCATGCGGCGCCGCAGGTGATGACCGTCCGCGCCTGCGAAGGCGGGCGAAGGCGCTTCCTCGATCAGTTTCTGGTGGCGCCGCTGCACCGAACAGTCGCGCTCGCCTAAGTGCACCACATGGCCATGGTCGTCGGCGAACACCTGGATCTCGATATGCCGTGGCAGGGAGATCGCCTTCTCCAGCAACACCGTGGATGAACCGAAGGCTGCGCGCGCTTCCGAGCAGGCGCTGGCCAGCGCCGCCTGGAAACCTTCCTGAGACTCAACCCGGCGCATGCCGCGCCCGCCGCCCCCGGCGGTGGCCTTGATCATCAGCGGGTAGCCGATGCGCTGCGCTTCGGCCTTGAGAGTGGCGTCGGTCTGGTCGTCGCCGTCATAGCCCGGCACACAGGGCACATCGGCGGCCCGCATCAGGCGCTTGGCTTCGCCCTTGTCGCCCATGGCGCGCATGGCCGAGGGTGGCGGGCCGATCCAGATCAGGCCGGCATCGATCACGCTGTCGGCAAAGTTCGCATTCTCGGCCAGGAAGCCGTAACCGGGATGCAC
>JAYTDE010000599.1:0-4247 GCA_043736195.1 Burkholderiales bacterium
GCAGGCAATGGCAGCGGACTACACCGGCACGGTAAAGGTGCTGGTCGGGTTCCCGGCCGGCGGCGCCACCGACGTGGTTGCGCGCCTGTTGTCGGACAAGCTCAAGGACGTGCTGGGCCAACCGGTGTTGGTCGACAACAAGGGCGGCGCCGGCGGCATGATCGCTACCCAACAGTTGAAGGCTTCCCCCGCGGATGGCTCGACGGTGATGCTGACCATCGACCACACCCAGGTGATCATTCCCCTGACCTTCAAGGCGCCCGGCTACGACCCGGTGCGCGACTTCACGCCGCTGGCGGGCGTCGCCACCTATTACAACGCGCTGGGCGTAGCGGCCGGCATCAACGTCAAGACCCTGGCCGACTTCGGCACCTGGCTCAAGGCCAACCCGACCAAGGCCAACTTCGGCGTGCCGGCGGCGGGCAGCGTGCCGCAGTTCGCCTCTCTCATCGTTGGCCGTGCGCTCGGCGTGGCCAACCCGGTGATCGTGCCCTACAAGGGCGGTGCACCGCTGACGCAGGATTTGCTGGCAGGCCAGGTGCCGGCGAGCGTGAGTTCGCTCACCGAATACATCGAGCACCATCGCGCCGGCCGCATCAATGTGCTGGCGATTTCCGGCACCACGCGCAGCAAGGCCGCACCCGAGATACCCACCTTCCAGGAGCTTGGCTTGAAAGGCGTCGACAAGAATCCATGGCTGGCCTTCGTTGGTCCGAAAGACATGCCAAGGGAATTCGTCGATCGCTTCACCCGTGCGGTGGCGCAGGTGCTGCGCAACCCCGAGGTGGTGGAGCGCCTGGCCAAGATGGGCAATGACATCACCTACGCACCGCCGGACCAGCTGCGCGAATGGATCACTTCGGCCACCGCGCACTGGGGGCCGGTGATTCGCGAATCCGGTTACGAACTGCAATAAGCGCGATGAGCACGACGACGCCGCGCCGCTTCATTTCCAGCGGCTCACCCTATGAGGAACTGGCCGGCTACTCGCGCGCGGTGGTCGAGGGCGACTGGATCTTCGTCTCCGGCACGGTCGGGCAGAACTTCGCCACCATGCGCATGCCGGAATCGGCGGCGGAGCAGGCCGAGCAGGCCTTGGACACCATCGAAGCCGCGCTGGCCCAGGTGCCTGCCGGCTTGATGGATGTGGTGCGGGTGCGGGTCTATGTGCCGGATCGCGGCGATGTGGTGGCGGTGAGCGGGGTGATCAAGCGCCGGCTCGGTGCGGCGCGCGCGACCAACACCACGGTGTGCTGTTCGCTGGCGGTGGAGGGGGCGAAGGTGGAGATCGAGGTGACGGCGAAGCGCAGAAGAGCAGGCGACTGAAGCCCGTGGGGCGCTGGAATGCGGGCGTCGATTCAAGCAGAACCGAACGCAGGTCTCCACTCCATGCTTCCCTCCGAGGCTCTCAAGCTCAATCGTGATGAGATTCTCGCGCTGGCCGCCAAGGCTGGCGCTACCAACATGCGGGTATTCGGTTCAGCCGCACGCGGCGACGACCATGAGCGAGCGGATCTGGACCTGCTGGTCGACTGGGGGCCGGAGGCAAGTCTTTTTGACGCAGGCGGCCTGGTTTCTGACCTTCAGGAACTGCTTGGCATGCGGGTCGATGTCATATCCCCGGCGCAGCTTTATCCGCGCTTTCGACCGCGCGTGCTGGCGCAGGCCCGGCCGGTATGAATGAGCGCGATCTGCCCTACCTGCAGCATGTCCATGACGCTTGCTCGGACATCGGGGAATTTGTCGCCGACGGACGTGAAGTTGCAACCAGGAGCAAGCTGATACTGAATGGGGTGGTGCGCCAGTTGCTGGTTGTCGGCGAAGCCGTCATTTACCACTTCCACAAAGTGAGATTCAACCACTTCGTTGGATATGACTTTCCGGGACCGGATCACATCCGCCAGGCCCCGGTTGTCAACAGCTACGCCGCCTTGAGTATGAAATCCACATGCACCGCGTCATACGGGAACGACAGCTTGCCGTCCGCGGTCTTGTCTATCACCCCGCACAGCACCAGCGCCTGCGCATCGGTATGTACGCCCTTTACATCACGTTCCACGCGCCGTGCCAGTTCGCGCACGCCCAGCGGGCCGGCACCGGTCAGTGCCTTCAGCAGCGCCCAGCGGTTGGCCGTGAGGGTGGCCCACAGGTCTTCGTGACTGGCAAAGCTGATGCGAGCGCCTTGCGGCACGCCTCGCAGGGCCGCTTTGGTGCGCTGCTTGGCCGCGTCGATGCTCGATACCTCAATGGTTACGCTGTTCATGGTCGCCTCAGAGTGTTGCCACGTCATTCCAAAAGTCATCAACCAGTTGATCCAGCGTGCTGAACCTATAGGGCACCTCGACGCCGCCCACGTGCTTGTGATCACCCTTGCCCGCTTCGTTGTCGTAGCGCAGTACGCTGACCTCATTCACCACCAGCACCATCCGGTATTTGAATCCGTGAGCCGAGCCCGGCACCGGATTTGGCACCTGCCAGACCACGACCTCGACAAACCGGTTGTCGCCAAGTTTGATGCGCTCTTTCTGCAGGAGCGTCGCCTTCATGTTGTAACGTTAACAACACTTTCTGCTGTTGTCAACAAGACAACACAAGACAACAGAGAGTGGGCTGTTCTGAACTAGAGGGTCGATCATGATTTCCTTCTTGCTTCTTGAAGATAGACGGTTTGAGGACGGAAAGTGCTGGAGACTGCAGCCGGAGCCAAAGGCAATCCGCGCCCCTACGGCATGCCGCCCTTCGGTCAGGCGTTGAGCGATGGCGACCTCGCCGCGGTCGCCACCTATGTGCGCAACGCCTCTGGCCCGTCTTGCGCCAATCGCTTGGCCAGGGAACGAATCAGGTCGCGGTCCGCGTCAAGCCACGGGACTTCAAAGCGGGCCAGGCCGCGCCTGGTCGGGTGGGACCGGTAATGCGACAGGGCAGGCTTTTGCGCGTGCTTGGTCATGGTCAAATTCTGGACGATTTCCAGCTATGTATCCTGAAAAACTCCGACGATCAACAATTCGTGTCGGCGTGCGTCACGGTTACGGCACTGCACCAGGGCAAACTAAGCCAGCGGCTGCCGGGTACTAAAATGCGGGATCCGCACAACGAGGACAAACCATGCCACTACACACCGTATGTCGCGTCGACGAACTCGCCGTCGGCAAAATGAAGGCCTTTGAGGTTGGCAAGCAGAAGATCGTGCTGTACCACCTGAGCGACGGCTTTTTCGCCACCCAGGCCAGTTGCACGCACACCTTCGCGCCGCTGGCGCGCGGCAAGCTGCTCGAGGACTGCAAGGTACAGTGCCCGTTCCACCGCGCGCGCTTCGATGTGCGCACCGGCCGCGTGATCGACTGGGCGAACTTTCCGCCCGGCATTCAATTGCTCAACGTGGTGCGTGGCGAGAAGCCCTTGCAAAACTTCAAGGTCAGCATCAAGTCGGGCAACGTGCGGGTCAATGTGCCCGACGTCTGAGCGTCGGATCGCCGCTTAGCGGCACCTGCCACCCCGGGTCATGGCGCCAACCTCCGTCACCAGCGTTACCGGGTTCCCGCAATGACTCTACCAGGCAAGGCTGCAGCCTCCGGACTAGTTTACCGAGCGCGCCAGACGGATTCGATAAAGGGTTGTTTCTGGAGGCAATCGCGACGCTTCAGCAATCGCGACGCTTCAACGCTTCGCATCAAGCCGATCCAAAACCCGCAACGCCTTGGCTGGATTTCCCAACGCTGCCAGTGCACGAAATCGCAATTCGGCATCGTGCACTGCGAGTGCGGCGGTAGCCAGGTCCTCAAGCAATTTATTGACGCTGATTTTGCGCGCGCGCGCCAGTTGTTTGATGCGAGCATGCTTGTCTTCCGGCAAGCGAATGGTCATGGTTGACATGGATGCACCTCAAGGAATTGTTCAGGTGTAAGGATGGCCAGATCGGGGAATTTCAGTTCAGCGCGTTTGAAATCATTGATGTTGCGGGTGATCAACGCCTCAGCTCCGCCGGCGACAGCAAGTTCGAGCAAGTGCTTGTCGCCTTCATCGGAAAGGTTTGGCCGCCATGAGAAATAGACCTCCACCCAGCGCGCACGATGGAGCAAGGCGCTGAAAACTTCCGTTCGTTCCGCGGAGCTCGTTGGGGAGCGCGAGAAAAGCGCGGCACGTGACAAAACATCTTCATATTCGCTAAACAGCGCGACGCCGGACAAGGGCACATGCCGACCCGCGATGCATGCGCGTACCAGCGCGCGTGAACGCGATCCTGCATG
>JAYTDE010000600.1:0-2718 GCA_043736195.1 Burkholderiales bacterium
ATAGGCGCCCCAAAAACCGCGCGCTTCAGCCCTTTCTGGCGCGCCGACTCGCGAGCCACTCGCGCACACCGACATAAACCGCTGGCAATCCCGGAATCACGATCAGCGCAACGATGATCAGGGTCAGGTTGCGGCTCACCCATGGAATGTTGCCGAACCAGAAGCCGGCAATGGTGAGCGAGGCCACCCAGAAAATACCGCCTGAAACGTTGTACATCGCGAAGCGCGCGTAATTCATTTTCGCAGCGCCCGCCACGAAAGGCGCGAAGGTGCGCAGGAAGGGCAGGAAGCGGGCAATCACAATGGTCTTGCCGCCATGGCGCTCGTAGAAAGCGTGGGTCTTGTCAAACAGGCGCTTGTTGAACCAGCGCGAATTCTCCCAGGCGAACACCTTGTCGCCGAAATAGCGGCCCACCGCATAGTTGAGCGCATCACCTGTGATCGCGGCGATCGAGAGCAGCACGATCACCAGGCTCACGTCCATGTCGCCCTTGGCGGCGAAAGCGCCGGCCACGAATAGCAGCGAGTCGCCCGGCAGGAAGGGCATCACCACCAGGCCCGTCTCGACGAAGATGATGGCGAACAGAATGCCGTAGATCCACGCGCCATAGTCGCGGATCAGCTCCGCCAGATGGGCGTCGATATGGAGGATGAAGTCGATCAAGGCGAGAATGATGTCCATGGGAGCGTCCGTTCAGGGCGGGCGCATGATACCCGAGGACTATAATTTCAGGATGACCGAAGTCGACTTTTCGCGCGCCATCCGCCTGCTGCCCGATACCCTGATCAACCAGATTGCCGCCGGCGAGGTGGTCGAGCGCCCCGCCTCGGTGTTGAAGGAACTGCTGGAAAACGCGCTCGACGCCGGCGCCTCGGCCATCGAGATCCGGCTGGAGGCCGGCGGGGTCAAGAAGATGCGCATCGCCGATGACGGCCACGGCATTGCGCGCGACGATCTGGCCATGGCGCTGGCGCGTCACGCCACCTCGAAAATCGCCTCGCTGGATGATCTGGAAAACGTCGCCTCATTGGGCTTTCGCGGCGAAGCCCTGGCATCGATCGCCTCGGTGGCCCGGGTCACCCTGACCAGCCGCCTGCGCGACGCCGAAGCGGCGTTCGCGCTCGATGGCGGCAGCGAGTCGCCCAGGCCGGCGGCCTTGGCGCGCGGCACTGTGATCGAGGTCGATGAATTGTTCGGCAACGTGCCGGCCCGACGCAAGTTCCTGAAAAGCGAGGCCACCGAGTTCGCGCATTGCAGCGAGGCACTGCGGCGCATCGCCCTATCATGCCCCGAGGTCGGATTCAACCTAACCCACAACGGCCGCGTGGTGCAGCACTTGAAGGCCGAATCCCTGCCTGCGCGTGTGGCCCATGTGCTGGGCGAGGATTTCACCAGTGGGGCGCGCGCAGTCGACGCGCTGGCAGGTCCCATCGCACTCACAGGCCTCATCGGCAATCCGGCGGACGCGCGCGGATCGCGCGATGCCCAGTATTTTTTTGTCAACGGCCGCTATGTGCGCGACAAGGTGTTGCAGCACGCGGTGCGCGCCGCCTATGCCGACGTGCTGCACGGTGACCGTTTTCCCAGCTACGCCTTGTTCCTCTCGCTGCCGCCGGCCGGCGTGGATGTCAACGTGCATCCGGCCAAGATCGAGGTGCGCTTTCGCGAATCCCATGGCATCCATCAATTCGTGATGCGCGCGGTGGCCGCGGCACTGGCCGCCAGCGCCGCCGATGCGCCGGTGCCGATGGCCAGCGCCGACACTCTGACGCCGCTGCCCGCCGGTGCTGCTGTGGCAAACACCGACGGCATGCGCAGCAGCACCAGCGGCATGCCGCAAAGCCTGTTTCGCCCAACCCCGACTGGCCAGCCGCAGTCACAAGCGGCCTACTTCGCCCTGTTCTCGGCCGCTTCCTCGCAACGCGTGATGGAAGCCCCGGCGCCCGGCTACATGCCCGCCGCCCTGCCGGCCGGCGATGCGCCGCTGGGCCAGGCGCTGGCGCAACTGCACGGCATCTACATCCTGGCGCAGAACCAGGCCGGCCTGGTGGTGGTCGACATGCATGCCGCGCATGAACGGATTCTTTACGAGGCCTTCAAGAAAGACCTGGAGTCCAAGCGCATCGCCGCGCAGCCGCTGCTGATCCCGGTGGCCTTCAACGCCGAACGCATCGAGGTCGCCACCGCCGCTGACTATGCCGAGACGCTTGGCACGCTGGGCTTCGAGATCACGCCGCTGTCGGATACCAGCCTGGCGGTGCGCGCAGTCCCGGCCCTGCTCAAGGATGCCGACGCCAGGGCGCTGGCGCGCGATGTTCTCAGGGAGTTGCAGGATTTCGGCTCGGGCGAGGTATTGACACGCCATCGCGACGAACTGCTGTCGACCATGGCCTGCCACGCCGCGGTACGTGCCAACCGGCGCCTGTCACTGCCGGAGATGGATGCGCTTCTGCGCCAGATGGAAGACACCGATAAAAGCGGTCAGTGCAATCACGGCCGCCCGACCTGGTATCAGTTCGGACTGTCCGATCTCGACCGCCTGTTCATGCGCGGTCGCTAAAGCCGCGGCAGCAGCCTGTGAAACCGCGCGCCTTAGCGCTGATCGGCGCCACCGCCACCGGCAAGACCGGGCTCGGCGTCGCCTTGGCGCAGGCCCTGGGCGGCGAAGTGATCTCGGTCGACTCCGCACTGGTGTATCGCGGCATGGATATCGGCAC
>JAYTDE010000601.1:0-2440 GCA_043736195.1 Burkholderiales bacterium
CCCTGCATGTGCTTCTTCGACTGCCACTTTCCGGATCGCGCGCGGCAGTATCGTCCGGCCCAAGCAGGTTTCGATTCCCAACCTCAAAGCCGGGCAGACTTCGTGCGTCTGAACCGGACAACTCATTTGCCGACGACAGCCCCCCAACCTCGGGTCGCGTGCCAGTCTCTGTATTACATGATGTGATACATTTATGTTTGGACGATCTTTATCGAGTTATCCATGACCGAACGAACCCTGTCAACGACCGCGCGCGACGCGGTACACAACTTCACGCATTACGCGGCGATGGTCGACGCGGGCGCCGAAGTCATCATCACGCGGCGTGGCCGCGCGCCCCTCAAGCTCGTACGAGCGGAACCGGCTTCAACTGCCGATGACCGCAAGGATCTGGTGCGGCGCGCTCTCTCGATTCGTTCGGCGCACGCTTTCAAGGGCAAGTTCGTACGCAGCGAAGCCTACGACGAATGAATGCACTGGACACCAATGTGCTGGTCTACGCCGTCAGCGCGTCGGAAGGCAGGAAGGAAAAGGCGGCCAGAAGCATCCTGGCTCGCGCGGCCAACGCGGGCTGGCCCATCCCTGCCCAGGTGTATGGCGAGTTCTTCGCGGTGATAACACGTCGGCAGAACATGACGAGGCAAGAAGCACGTGCAGCCGTGGAAGCTTTTTCCGCGCTCATGCCGGCGCTGCCTTCCACGGTAACCGCGCATGTCGCGGCATTGAAGTTGGCCGCGGAACGACAGGTGCAGTATTGGGATGCGTTGATCATCGCGGTTTGCTCCGAGCACGGTGTAAGGAATCTGTACACCGAAGACACGCCTTCGGCGGCGACTTTGTTGGGCGTCAAGTGCATTTCGCCGTTTGCGGTGAAGTGAGATTGCCGGGCGTGCGGCTCGGGTGCGCGCCAGGGTGGCCGGGCGTTGGTGATGGAAAAGGGGAGTTACGCGCAACGTACTCAACCGACGCTTGGCGGCCGCAAGGCGGGTAGGAGCAGGCCCTTGATCACGCGGCCGTTGCAGCCACAGATTGAGCCCAGTGCGGAGACATCTTTGGTTTCACAGCGCCGACGGCGGCAAACGCCGCACCTAGCCAGGCATATCGGTGCCGGCGGCACCCCATACGCGAGCCTCGCCGTCCCACTCGGCGTGAACCAAACATGCACTCATGCGGTGACTGCGCCAAATCACCGCATGAGTATTTTCCAATCGCATTTTCCGCAGCTACCGAATCAGCAAGCAGGAACGCAGCAAACCCTGCCTCAAACAGATGAACCCGATAAAGTCATCAGGCCAATCAACTGAACAGGTCCGGCCTTAACTGATGACCTCCACATTGGCCAGTTTGGCAACGCTGCGCCAGGTCTCGATCTGGCTGTTGATGATCTGCACAAACTCATTGCCCAGCACCGGCGTTTTGCGCGGCAGGGTTTGCAATTCCTCGAGCCTGGCCATCATGTCGGGCTTGGAGAAAATTTCGGGGATCAGCGTGCTCAAGCGCTGCACAATCGGCGCGGGCAAGCCCTTGGGTGCCGACAATCCCAGCCACTGTGAACCGGTGAGCTTGGGGTAGCCGGCTTCCGCGAAGGTGGGAATGTTCGGCAAGGCGGGCAAGCGGGCAGGCGTGGAGACTGCCAGCGCACGCAGCGAGCCGCCCTTCAGTTGCGCCACATTGGTGGTGATCGGGTCGAGCAGGCTGTCGATCTGCCCGCCCAAGAGGTCGAGCATGGCCGGTGCGCTGCCCTGGTAGGGAATGTGGTCATGCTGCGGCGCGCGGCCCTCGATTTTCAACATTTCGCCAAAAAGATGATTGGCCGAACCGATGCCCGAGGAACCATAGCGCACCGGCCTGGTTCTGGCCGCGGTGACATATTGATCAAGCGTCTGGAACGGCGATGCCGGACGCACCAGGAGCACCATCGGCGCTTCAACCAGCATGCCGATATGGGAAAAATCACCTACCGGGTCAAACGGCATGCTGCGCCGCGTCGCCGTGGCATACACATGCACCGAGGCGTGGCTTACCAGCAAGTTATAACCATCGGGCGCCTGCTTCGAGGCATAGTCGGTGCCCACCAGGCCACCGGCCCCAGGGCGGTTTTCCACCACGACGGACTGCCCCAGCGCTTGCGACAAGTGTGGCGCCATCAGGCGCGAAACAGTATCCACCAACCCCCCGGGCGGGAACTGCGCAATCAGGCGAATCGGGCCGCGCGCGGGCCAGGCGGGGCTTTGGGCACGCACAAAAGCAGGTGCGGCCAACATGGCGGCGCCAGCGGCGATTAGGTCACGACGTTTCATAGAAGCTCCTTTTGGGGGTTTTGGCTGGTCCATGCCGGGCAGCCGATTGGAATTGAAATCAAGGGGAAATTGTATAGAACCAGCATTTATGCAAGCAATCGGCGTGCCAGTGTCAGGCGGCCTTGCGTGGGCAGGCTCCC
>JAYTDE010000602.1:0-1729 GCA_043736195.1 Burkholderiales bacterium
GAGCACATTCGTGTCAATTACGATCCGCACGCGCGCGCCGCTCCGCACGGACGAGCTTTACTTCGGCATCGATTTCTTCCATCGATATCGGGGCGATTCCGGCTGCCGCCACTTCAGCGGCGACCGATTGTAAATACTGGGTTGCCTCGCGCTTGCGCAGTGCATTCGACAGCAGACGATCAATCGCTTGCGGCGTCAACAATCCGGCAGCCTTGGCGGCTTGGGCGGTAGCTTCAGGCAATTCAATTTCGATAGTGGTCATCGGATGCTCCTGGCGCGCCGGTGAAATGGACCCGGCCACCACGATATTATCGCCCAGACAACTTGGCGCTGATCAATCGCCCATCGCCCCCTCAGTGCCGTCCCCGGCGCTCCCTACAAGGTAATCCACGACCGCACCACCAGCTGCGCCCAAGGCTACTACGTCACTTTGGTCCCGCTCGCCGCCGGTACCTTCCGCAATTCAGGGGATGCCTGGCCGCGCTGGTGCCGGTCGCCAATGAGACCACGCCGCCGCACCGTCGAGGATCCAGTGCCTGCCGTCGTTGAGTGCCACCGGGTGGCGGGATCCGGTTTTCATGCCTTGCTCCTTGAAAGGGGCGCGCATGTTTGTCAATCTGGCGAAAAAGCCGCAGCGCGCGCCCACTCAACCGGGAGCAAGACGCATGCCGCGCAGGCATGTGGCGAAGTGCGGCAACGCATCACCAAATCCCGCAGTCGGTCAGCGGGCGCACAAGCATCTCAGCGACAGCTGCCGTGCGCTGTCACGCATGGCTGTCTGCCAATACCTTCCCGGTCGCGCGTTGGCGTCTCTTCTCAGAGTCCTTCGGGCACCACCACACCGGTCTCGCGCGCGTAGGCAAACCATTCATCGATGAGTTCCTGGAGCTTGTGCGGTTCGGCCGCGGCGAGATCGGTGGTCTCCCCCGGATCGCGCGCCAGGTTGAACAGCAGCCAGCACTTCGCCGGCACTTCGGGCGCGATGTTGTGAATCACCGCCGGCAGGAAGATCGCCTTCCAGTCGCCCTTTTTCACGCCGCGGCCGTAGGCCAGCTCCCAGGCGATGCGCTCGTCGGCCGCATGCACTTCGTCGCAGTCGCCCTTGAGCACGCCGGCCACCGAGATGCCGCGCATCGGCAGCTTGCCGGGTGGTGATGCAAGGTCGGTGCCGGCGAAATCGAGCAGCGTCGGCGCGATATCCATCACATGCAGGAATGCCTGCGATTCGCGGCGTGTAGCGATCCCCGGCCCGCAGGCGAAGGCGCAGGTGCGCACGCCACCTTCGCTGGTATAGCGCTTGAACAGAAAGAACGGCGCCGATTGTGCCTGCGCCCAACGCGGGCCGACCGAGGTGTAGCTGCTGGCGCGCCCGATGTTCGCCAAGCGGTTGTCGGCCTTAGCGGCAATCCAGTCGCGCCACGGCGGCGTGGCCTCGCGCAGCGTGCCGGATGGCCCGTTGTCGGAAAAAAACAGGATCACGGTGTTGTCCAGGCGCCCGCTATTCTTCACCGCCTCGATCACGCGCCCGACTGCACGGTCCATGGCATGGATCATCGCGGCATAGACTTCCATCTTGCGTGACTCGATGCGCTGTTGCTCCGGCGCGATGGCCTCCCACGGCGCGCCGCCGCGGATTTCCGCCGGTTGCACGCTACCCGCTGCGAGGCCAAGTTCGCGCATGCGCGCCAGGCGCTTCAAACGCAAGGCTTCGGGGCCGTCGTCGTAGAGG
>JAYTDE010000603.1:0-5265 GCA_043736195.1 Burkholderiales bacterium
GTCGCGCAGATTTGCAGTAAGATGAATCGGCTGGGTGACGCACTCTTGCAATTGCGGGAAGCGCACCTATCTCTACGGTCACCACGCGCGAGAAAAGACCGCAATCGACGCAGGGTGATTCCGGAAAGCCGGCAATCAGGTGCAAACTTTTGGGGCCGGCAGGTGGTCGAAGCAGAGTCAATCATGTACTGATCAATCTTTTTCGACGCCGATTCCCACTCAATACCGCATTTCAACCCCTGGACCATTCCCGACAAGACATCATGGATACCCAAGACCGCATTCGCCAGACCGTTACTTCCAATCCCGTCGTGCTGTTCATGAAAGGCACGCCGACCTTCCCGCAGTGCGGCTTCTCGGCCAAGGCGATCCAGATCCTCAAAGCCTGTGGCGTGAATGCGCCAGCCACGGTCAACGTGCTTGAAGATCCGGACATCCGCCAGGGCATCAAGGATTACGCCAACTGGCCGACCATTCCGCAGTTGTACGTCAATGGCGAATTCGTCGGCGGCTCCGACATCCTGACCGAGATGTACCAGTCTGGCGAGTTGCAGCAAGTACTTGGCGCCCAATAGACGTAGCGCGTACGCACCCTCGGGGCCGCCTTAGCGCGGCCCTTGTTGTTTGGCGCGCCTTGCCGTTTTTCAACACCGGCCCGTGAGGTGCTGCGCGCCTTCACCCTGTTGCTGATATACCAGACCGTCGGCGAAATCATCGCGCACGGACTGGATCTGCCGGTGCCAGGGCCGGGGCGTTCGCCGGGCTTGCCATGGGCCTCAACGGTGCGATCACCGCACTGATGGTGCCCTTGGCTTTCTGGCTGCTGTCACAAGCCGGCTAAGGCGGCAACGACCGCGGCCGTCGGGCCCGATGCCTGCCTTCGACACACTGCGGTTCAGGTGAAGCGGACCGCAAGTCCCGGCAGATCGATACCGGTAAACGCGGTCCTCCAGGTCTCGCCCGGTTTGATGGCAAGCGCCGCGGTGAGGGTGCCGGTGGTCACGATTTCGCCTGCCGCCAGTGGTTTGTGCTGCGGCAAGTGCGCCAGCAGGTCCACCAGATGCTTGAGCGCCAGCAAGGGGCTGTCCAGCACATTGGCGCCGCTGCCGGAATCGCGCAAGTCGCCGCCGCAAAATAGCGAGACCTTGAACGACTTCAATTCGCGCACCAGATCGCGATTGAGCCCCGCGATGGTGCGCACCTGGCGCGGACTGCCGACGATCAGCACGCCATGCATGCCAAAGGCGGCGATGGTGTCCGCAACACTGAAGCGCCAACCGGGGTGCATCGAATGCACGATCTCGAAACCATGTGCGATCCAGTCGATGCATTCGGCCAGTTCATCGTCGCTCATGCCGGGGCGCGGCGCTTGGCGCAGTTTCAGCACGATTTCCGGCTCGATCTTGGGTTCCATTGCCCCCTTGAGCGATTGCACTCCGGCATTCTCGTGCGCCATGCGCAGGGTGGTGTCGTAGATATAGCCCCAGATCGGCGCGTTCACGCCGTATTCCTGCCAGATGCCGCGGTTGGTAAAGCCGATCTTGCGGCCGACCGGTACTTCACCGGCCGCGCGGCGCGTCTTGAGAATCTCGGCGGCCACGTCATAGGCTTGATCGACATCGAAATCAGCCGATGCCTCGGAAAACGGTGGCAATTGGCGTACGCGAAAGCGCGCGCTCAGCAGTTCTTTGGCGATGACGGCGGATTGCATGGCGGGTCTCCGATGTAGGGCTTGCGGAATTGTAATCCGGCACGCGACAGGCTTTCCGGTGTGTTGCGTATCGACATCCTGTCAGTCGCATTGCGAACAGCACAATTAGCCGCGCTGGTGCTACAGTTGAAACGCTCACAATCGGTGAAAAGCCTGGCATCGATCATGGTCCGCCCGGCTGACCAAAGCGCAATTTTTTTTGGCGACCTTCGGGCCCGGACCGGGCCCGCGTTCAGGAGATTTGGCGTGAGTTTTCTCTGGCCTCAATATTTGTGGTTGCTGCTGCTGGCACCCGTGCTGGTCTGGCTCTATGTGATGCTGCTCAAGCGAAAGAAGCGGGCACTCACCTACACCGACGTGCGACTGGTCAAACAGGCGATGGGGCCCGGCGCGCGCTATCGTCGGCACATACCGCCTGCAATTTTCCTGCTGGCGATGGTCATCATTCTGCTGGCGGTGGCGCGGCCGATCGCGATGGTGACCCTGCCATCGGAGGGGCGCATGATCATTCTGGCGGTCGATGTATCGCTCAGCATGCGTGCCACCGACGTCAAACCCGACCGCATCAGCGCCGCCAAGGAGGCCGCCAAGGCTTTCATGCTGGAAGTGCCGGCCAACATCAAGATCGGTATCGTGACTTTCGCCGGCACCGCCTCGGTGGTGCAGGCACCCACCCACAATCGCGAAGACCTGATCGCCGCGATCGACCGCTTCACCCTGCAGCGACAGACCGCGATCGGCAGTGGCATCATGGCCTCACTGGCGACGATTTTTCCGGACGAAGGCATCGTCGTCGAGCAGGGCTACACCAGCGGCTGGGGCCAACCCGTGCCGGAAGCCCCGCGCAATGCGCCTATCGCGCGCGCGCCAAAGCCTGAAGCGAAGAAGGAATTCAAGCCGGTCGCCCCCGGCACTTACACCTCGGCCTCGATCATCCTTTTGACTGACGGTCGCCGCACCACCGGGCCTGACCCGCTTGCCTCGGCCCGCATGGCGGCCGACCGCGGCGTCAAGGTGCACACCGTAGGCTTCGGTTCGGCCGCCGGTGGGTCGGTGAACATGGATGGCTATTCGATGTATATGGCATTCGACGAGGAAACCTTGAAGGCGATCGCCAGCCTGACCCATGCCGATTATTTCAAGGCATCCAGCGGCGAAGACCTGTCGAAGGTGTATTCCACGCTCAACACCAAATTCGTGCTGGAAAAGAAGGAAAGCGAGATCACCGCCCTGATGGCCGCGGCCGCCGCCCTGCTTGCGGTGCTGGCCGGCGCGCTGTCCCTGCTCTGGTTCAACCGCTTTTCATAGTCCGCGCGTCAAAGCTCCGGGCGTGACAAGGGGCGCAGCGGAAAGCGTGCGATTGGCACTTTTTCGCGAAGTCGGCGGAATGCGTGGCGCGCCACTGTTGTTTGACAGATGGTGCGGCAATCCGGCACGCGACGTGCTTTGAGAAAACCTGCTGGCGCACACGTCGCAACCCACGCCGCAATTGGCACAAAGTCGGCCGCGGGTGCTAAAGTTGGAACGCTGGAACAACGGGCCGTAGCCGTAGTGCTTTCCTGACCGGCGACGGGTGTGGGCTTCAACTTTCGGGCCCCGACGATCAAGCGTTCGGGAGATATCGCATGAGTTTCCTTTGGCCACAATATCTTTGGCTGCTGCTGCTGGCGCCCGTGCTGGTATGGCTCTACGTGGCGCTGCTCAAGCGCAAGAAGCGCGCACTTTCGTTCGCCAGCTTGAGCCTGGTCAAGGAGGCACTTGGCCCCGGTGCGCTCTACCGCCGGCACATCCCGCCCGCGCTCTTTCTGCTGGCCATGATCATCATTCTGCTGGCGGTGGCCCGACCGGTCGCGATGGTGACCCTGCCTTCGGAAGGGCGCGTGATCATTCTGGCGATGGACGTTTCGCGCAGCATGCTTGCCACCGACGTCAAGCCCGACCGCATCAGCGCCGCCAAGGATGCCGCCCGTGCGTTCATGCAGGAAGTGCCGGCCAACATCAAAATCGGCATCGTGACCTTCGCCGGCACCGCCGCGGTGGTGCAGGCACCCACCCATAATCGCGAAGACCTGGTGGCTGCGATCGATCGCTTCACCCTGCAGCGCCACACCGCGATCGGCAGCGGCATCATGGCCTCGCTGGCGACGATTTTTCCGGATGAAGGCATCATCGTCGAGCAGGGCTACACCAGCGGTTGGGGCCAGCCGGCGCCGGAAGCCGCGCGCAACGCGCCGATCGTGCGCGCGCCCAAGCCCGAGGCCAAGAAAGAATTCAAGCCGGTCGCGCCCGGCACCTACACCTCGGCCTCGATCATTCTGCTCACCGACGGGCGACGCACCACCGGGCCCGACCCGCTGGCCTCCGCCCGCATGGCCGCCGATCGCGGCGTGAAAGTCCACACCGTGGGCTTCGGCTCGGCCGCCGGCGGGGCGGTGAACATGGAAGGCTATTCGATGTACATGGCGTTCGACGAGGAAAGCTTGAAGGCCATCGCCAGCCTGACCCACGGCGACTATTTCAAGGCGTCCAGCGGTGAAGACCTGTCCAAGGTGTATTCCACGTTGACCACCAAGTTTGTGCTGGAAAAGAAGGAAAGCGAGATCACCGCCCTGATGGCGGCGGCGGCGGCGCTGCTGGCGGTACTGGCTGGCGCGCTTTCCCTGCTGTGGTTCAACCGCTTTACCTGACGCGGAATTGACCTGACCTGCACAGCGCCCGATAGTCGACGCCACGCGACCTGCGTTGAGCGCGATCGGCCAAGACGCCCAACCGCTGCCAAGGCGGGGGGAGGCTGGCAATCACGACCCCGCCAGTGCGCACAGCAGGCGAATGATGTTCGACAAGACCATCAAAGCCTCGCTACAGGCGGGCGTTTGCCATGAATACGGCAGCTATTGATCCTTCACCTTCGCGCCTTGCGCGAACCAGGCGGCGATCAGCGCGCGCTCGGCATCGGTGATATTGGTCAGGTTGCCGATGGGCATGGCACGGGCCACCACCGTCTGCTGGTGAATCGCCTGCGCCTGGGTCTTGATCTGTTCCGGCGTTTCCAGCAACACATTCTTGGGCGGGGCTGCAAAGCCGGCGAACGTGGGTTTGAGCGCATGGCAACCCGTGCATTTGGCATCGATCACTTGCCTGACCTCGGCAAACTTGACCAAGCTCGCACCAGACTGGTCGATCGGCGCGGGAAACAGCGCGACGAACAATGCGATCAGGATGCCGTAACCGCCGATCCACAGCATGTGGCGCTTGTCACCGCGATGACTCAGCACCGAATACAGGCGGATCAGCGCGCCGGCCAGCGAGATCGCCATCAGGATCGCCCAGGCATGCTTGTGGTTGGTGAAGCCCGCATAGTGATTGCTGATCATCACGAACAGCACGGGCAAGGTGAAATAGGTGTTGTGGACGCTGCGTTGCTTGCCCCACAGACCGTATTTCGGATCGACAGCGCGCCCTTCCAGCTTGGCCTTCACCATTTCCTTCTGGCCCGGGATGATCACGAAGAAAACATTGGCCACCATGATGGTGCCGATCACGGCGCCGAAATG
>JAYTDE010000604.1:0-2180 GCA_043736195.1 Burkholderiales bacterium
TTCATCCTCGCGGTCAACACCGCGATTCCGGTGCGCACACCGCAGGAATTCGTCACCTATGCGAACGCCAACAAGGGCAAGCTGTTCTACGCCTATGGCACACCGACGGTGCAGATTCCGGCGGCGGCGTTGAGCCGCCTGTTGAAGCTCGATGCGGTAGGTGTGCCCTACAAGAGCAGCCCGGCCGCACTGACGGATGTGATCGGCGGCCAGGCGCAGTTCCTGGTAGTCGACCTGGCCTCGGCGCGCCCGCACCTGCAATCGGGCAAGCTGCGCGCGCTCGGCGTGACGACCTCGAAGCGCAGCGGCCTGGCACCGGATCTGCCGACTATCGAAGAAACCCTGGGCCTGCGCGATTTCGATCTGGCCGCCTGGACCGGGCTTTTTGGGCCCGCAGGCTTGCCGCGCGAGATCACCGACAGGCTGTCGGCGACGCTGCAACAGGTGCTGGCCAGGAGCGAGGTGCGCGAACGTATCCAGGCGGCGGGTGCCGAACCTACGCCGTCGGATGCGGCGACTTTCAGTGCCCTGGTCAAGCGGCAGCTCGAGATCTGGGGGCGCAAGGTGAGTGACGCCGGCATCACGCCTGAATAGGCGCCGCGCCGCCCTTTGCAAACCGCGTCATCACCTACTTGACCAGCCCCAGTTCAACCAGGATCGCCTGCATCCGCGCGAACTCGTCCTCGTAGTACTTGCGATGCTGCGCGCCTGTCATGTAAGTGCTGTCCCACATGCTGCGCGCGAGGTTGCGATTCCATTCTTCCTCTTTCGACAGGCGCGCCAGCAGCGACTCCCAATACGCGACCGCCTCGCGGGACATGCCCCTGGGCCCGGCGTAGCCCTGCGCCGTGGCGTACTCGACATTGACGCCAAGCTCCTTCCAGGTCGGCACCTGCTGCAGGAACCCCGGCAGCCGTTTGCCGCCGGACTGGGTGATGACCCGCATCTTGCCCGCCGCCACTTGCTGCTCGGTGTTGACCGCGGAGACCAGCGCCGCGTCGATATGCCCGCCCAACACCGCGGTGATCGCCTCCGGCCCGGAACGGTAGGGCACGGTGGTGAGCTTGCGAATGTCGACACCTGCGGCCTTGAGCGGAATCGCCGCCGCCAGGTGCAGGTGATTGCCGGGATTGCCGAAGAAGCCGAAACTCACCGACGCCGGATCGCGGCGCAGACGCTCGATCAGGTCGCGGCCGTCGCGGATCTGCGAATCGGCGCGAACCGCGATCACGTGATATTCCTTGAACAGGATTCCGACCGGCGTCAGATCGCGCCAGTCGGTGCGTGACTCGCCGGTCAGCTTGTGGGTGAGGAAGGTATGCGACACCGCGATCAGCGTTTCATTACCGCCGGCGGCCTGCGCGACGTAATCCATCGCGATGCCGCCGTTGGCGCCGGTCTTGTAGATCACGTTCGACGCGACGTCGAATGCCTTGGTGTCCTCGGCGAATTTCTTGGTCAGGCGGATCATCAGGTCGACCGAGCCGCCCGGTGCCGCCGGATTGACAAATTCCACCGGCTTGGCCGGCTTCCATCCACTTTGCGCGCCGGCGTCGGGCATGCCCAGGACCGAACAAACGCCGAGAACAAGGGCCAGCACCGGGATGCGACGAGCGCATGCGCCTGTGGAATTTTTCATTTCTTGTCTCCTCCCGACACGTATGCGATCACGGCCGATTCCGCAGCCAATATATATATCCGCCAGGTCGAAGTCAATCGCCAATGGGTAAAAGTCCTATGCAGGACTTGCTGCACTGCGGATTGACGCGGCAACTTGCGCGGAGTAGCCTTTCGCATCACCGCATGCCGCTCCCGGTCATGCGCGAAGGTGCACTTGAAGGAGTAATTCATGTCCCGTGCGATCGTGTTGAACGTGGCCGACAATGTGGCCACGCTGATTGACAGCGGCCGCGCCGCCGAGCCGTGCAGGCTGCAGGGCGAGGCGTCGCAGACCCTCACCATCACCTCCGACATCCCGTTCGGCCACAAGGTCTGCGTGCGCGATCTGGCCGCCGGCGCCGAGGTGCTCAAGTACGGCCAGGTGATCGGCCGCGCCAGCCGCGCCATCCGCGCCGGCGAGCATGTCCATACCCACAATGTCGAGGCCGCGCGCGGCCGCGGCGATCAACCCGGAGGACCCAAGTGATGGCCGGCACCTTTCTGGGATACGAGCGCGAGAA
>JAYTDE010000605.1:0-1810 GCA_043736195.1 Burkholderiales bacterium
TGAAGCCGATGATCGGCTCCTTGATCGTATTGGTGTCGATCTCGCCGCCTGCGCCCAGTGTCGCCAGCGCCACGCTGCCATCGACGCCGGCTTTCCAACCTTTGCTCTTGCGAAAGGCCTCCAGCACCTTCGGGTTCATGAACAGGATCACCTGCGACTTGACCTGCGCGCCCAGCTGGAAGCCGATCGAGGCCGAAGCGGTGTTGTAGTAGGCGATCGGCTTGCCCTTGACCACCAGCGCACCTTCGCCGTATTCACCGCCGATGCCGACGCCGGCCTTGATCACCTCGGGAAACACCAGCATGCCGCTGGCTTTCTGCGCCAGGCCACGGCCGGCGCTGGTCTGCTTGTAGAAATTGTCGACCGCCTCCTGCACCTTGGCGTCGATCTCCTCTTTCGAAGCCGCGCTCGCGGCCGGGCTCAGAAATGAACCGGCACAAGCCAGGAGCAGCCCGGCAATCAGGGTTTTGGCATGCATGGTGCGGCCTCCTTGGTCGACGCGAATGCGTAGTGTAACCAGGTGTTTCACGCGAGGGGGCGCTCGCCTGTCAATCGCATGAATTCGTCCCGGCCGGGCTCAAGTTAGTTGGTCGTCGGCCGCAGGATCGTTTGCGGTCGATGGCGCCGCACCGCGTCGTGGTGGGTCGAATCCTGGCCCTGGTAGACACCGCGCTCCCAGGTTCGCTTCAGGGGATCGCTCACGTGGAGCCGCATGCCGCCGATGCCGTGGATCAGGATGTCCACGGTCTCGCCGTCCTGCAGGAAGCCCAGGCCCTCGTGGTTGGTGCCGCAGGAGAGCACGTCGCCCGAGTTGAGTGTCATCACGGTAGTGGCGAAGGCGATGATCTCCGGCACCGGGTGTTCCATGTCGTCGGTGTTGTAGTTGTGGCGCAGCTGGCCGTCGTTCCAGAACTGCACGTGCAGGTCGTTCGGGTTGGCGATCTCGTCGGCGGTGACGATGCAGGGCCCGAGCGGTGCGAAGGTGTCGAAGGACTTGCCGAGCCAGCTCATCGGCGGGTTAGACGGCCAGGTGCGCCGCCCTTCGCCGCGTGCGGTCACGTCGATCATGCAGGTATAGCCGAATACCGCGTTGCGCCAATCGGCCTCACTGACCATCTTCGCCGGACCCTTGATCACGATCGCCAGTTCGGCTTCATGCATGAAGGCCCAGGGCTCGGTGAATTCCGGCAGGCGGATAGTTTCGCCTGGACCTACGACCGCGTCCGGATTCTTCATGAACATGTTGAGCGGCCGTGCTTCGCGCTGGGCGTGCTCCCAGTAGTTGGCGATGCACGCGAGAATCTTGCCCGGCCGCGGCAGCGGCGGCCCGAGCCGCACCGCATCGAGCGCAAGTGCCGGCGCATTGCGTGCCGCATTCTCGAGAGCCGGTCGCAGGGTTTCGAAGTCGTCAATGATGTTCTGCATCGTCAATTGCGGTGAGTAGCCGCGGCGCACCAGGGCGGCGATCCCAATGATGCCGCGCTCGGTCAGGAGGCCGGGGGTGAGCGCATCGGCGGGCGCTTGACGATAAAGGACGAGTTTCATTCAAGGGCTTCCCGATGGCGTGCACGAACGGACCAAAGTATTCCCGAGGCAGGGAATAAAGTCAAGGCGAGGTGAGGCGACTCGACGCCGTGACCTTCCGCAAGTGCGGCGAATCCGGGCGAAGGGCTGCCGGCGATCGTCGATGTGCGGCCAGTCTATTGACATAATTCTCCTTGTAAGGAATACTTTGCGAAGCTTGACTGCGACACGCGCTTCCAAGCGTGTGCGCTCGCTGTACAAACGGGCGTGCGGCGGATCGAATCCT
>JAYTDE010000606.1:0-1857 GCA_043736195.1 Burkholderiales bacterium
GCAAACCGACCACCAGCGCGGTCTTTTCATTGAACGCGCGCGGTGAGAGCACGAGGAAAGGATGGATGTCGCGCATCTCGCGCCCGATTTGCAGATTGCAGTCAATCCAGATCACGTCTTGACGCTCGGGCACCCAAGTGCCGCGCGGCGCAAGCCGCCTCTTGCCAACTGCTGGCGTGCTCACCAGCGCTCGGCGTCAAGCGGCGTGACTGCCATCACTTCGCCGCCGTGACGAACCGGATCATATGAAGCAAGCATCTGCTCAAGCGTCAACTCCCTTGGCGCGACCGGCGTGATCACCACACGATCGTTCTCAACCGCCACCCGCACCCGCTGGTTGACGCGCAGATGGGCCGCCCGTGCAACGGCAGCGGGCAAACGCACGCCCAGGTTGTTTCCCCACAGCTTGATATCCACAATCGCTTGCGGCATGGCAATTGTTCCAGACTAATAGAATGTTCAAACGTAGTATCGACAAGCTGTGGCAGACGGTCAAGGACAAGTCTTGTCCAACGCTGCACGCGCCTGGAGGAATGCCCGCCAGACACTTCGTCCACCTATCGATCAGTTGGCGGAAGTGCCGGTCAATCCGGGCTGGAAATCAGCCTGCGCCCGCAAACGCGCTGATACTGGTCGATGAACATCGCTTCGCGCACCACCACCAGCCATCCGGACGATGCTGCGCGATCGTGGCAAACGTCGGCCCCGGCGCGGCCCGCGTTATGGCCTCGAACAGGCGCAGGTTGATGCCGGTGCCGGCGCTGGCCGCGCGCACCTCGCCAACCGGTTTCAAGCCCGACACAATGTCCGGGTCGGCCAGCGGCACGATGCGCTTGGCGCGCGGCAAGCAGGGCAAACAGCGCTTCTGCAAGCAGCGAGGAAGCGCCGGCTCTGGGGACGCGGGTAGCCGGCGCTGCCAGTGAGCGGATGAATTTGCAATCCATGGCGACCGCCCCTACTCGGCCGTGATGCCCGCGAACTTGATCACCCCTGCCCACTTTTTTGTGGCCTCCGCGATGATCGCGCCGAATTCCGCAGGCGAACCCCCAAGCACGGTGCCGCCCAGCTCGACGATCCGCGCCTTGATCCTGCTGTCGGCGAGACCGGCATTGAGCTCCCTGTTGAGCATGGCGATGATTTCGGCCGGAGTGTTCCTGGGCGCGCCGATGCCGGCGAAACCGCTGGCCTCATAACCTGGCACGAAGTCTCCTACGCTTGGAAGTTCCGGGAATACGTCCAGACGGGACGCGGTCGTGACCGCCAGGGCGCGCAGTCTGCTGGCCTTGATCTGCTGGATCGATTCCGACACGGGAGCGAATATCACCTGCACGTGGCCGGCGATCAGATCGGCGACCGCCGGCGCGCCGCCCTTGTACGGAACGTGGACCAGATTGAGCCCGGTCATCATCTTGAACAGTTCGCAAGCGATGTTTTGCGGGGTGCCCTGGCCGGCCGACCCGTAGTTGATCTTGCCCGGGTTGGCGCGGGCGTATGCGATGAACTCGGGAAGCGTCGCGGAGGGGACCGAGGGATTGACCACCACCACATATGCCAGCCGCGCGGCGCAGATGACAGGCGCGATGTCGCGGATGAAGTCGAACCCGAGATTGGTGTGGAGCGCGGCATTGATCGCATGCGGGGTCACGACTTGCAGCAGCGTGTAGCCATCCGCAGCTGCCTTGGCGACCGCCTCGGTCCCGATATTGCCGCTGGCGCCGGCGCGGTTCTCGACGATGAATGGCTGGCCTAAGCGATCCGACAGCCATTGACCCATCAAGCGCGCCTGGATGTCGGTGGCGCCGCCGGCGGCAAAGCCGACGATGATGCGCACCGGCCGTGACGGAAAGGCTTGCGCCC
>JAYTDE010000607.1:0-2102 GCA_043736195.1 Burkholderiales bacterium
CCGCCGCCGATCACCACCACCGGCAGGCGCAACTGCATGTTGGCAATAGAGTCTGCCTTGGCGGCGCCGGTCAGTTGCAGCGCCATCAAAAAGTCGGAAGCGGTGCGCACGCCGCGCGCGAAGCCGTTGGGGATGTCGAGCAGCGTCGGGCGACCGGCACCGATGGCCAGCGCCACATGGTCGAAACCGAGCGCCCACGCGTCATCCAGGCTCACGGTGCCACCGAAGCGCACGCCGCCAAACAGCGCGAACTCGGCGCGGCGCTCCAGCAGCAGCCGTATCACCTTGAGAAAGCTCTTGTCCCAGCGCACCGTGATGCCATATTCGGCCACGCCGCCAAAGCCGGCCATGGTGCGTTCATCGAGTTCTTCCTTGATCTCGGAGAAATCGCGTATCGGTTCGAACGCGGCGCGTGAGCCGTCCAGGCGCACGCCGGAAAGCGACTCGACCAGCGGCTCGATTTTCAGGCCGTCGATGCCGACCACGGTGTGACCGTCATTCAACAGATTGTGCGACAGGCCGAATCCGGCCGGGCCCATGCCGGCCACCAGCACCTTGTAGCCGGTGGGCGCGGCCGGCAGCGGACGCCTGAGGTTGAGCGGGTTCCAGCGCGTCAGGAGCGAATAGATCTCGAAGCCCCATGGCAGTTCCAGCACGTCCTTCAGGGTGCGCGTCTCGGCTTGCGGAATGTTGACCGGCTCCTGTTTCTGGTAGATGCACGACTTCATGCAATCGTTGCAGATGCGGTGCCCGGTGGCGGCGGCCAGCGGGTTGTCCACCGTGATGATGGCCAGCGCGCCAATCGCGTTGCCGGCCACCTTGGCCATGTGGAACTCGCTGATCTTTTCTTCCAGCGGGCAACCAGCCTGGCGCACGCCGAAAACAGTGCGCTTGAAGGCCACGCGACCGTCGGCCGCCGGCTTTTCCTTGAGCCCGGTGGAACACGAATCCTTGCCCTGCTTGTGGCACCAGATGCAGTAATTGGCCTGGTCGAGTGCGCCGGTCAGGTCGGTGCCGGCATCGGTCAGCTTGAAGCCCTGACGACGACGGATATGCTCCGGCTTGATGGTGAAGGTGGTGGTGCCGTCGACTTGGCGGCGGTCGATCGCATGATCGATCACGGTCAAGGGGTCGATCTTGCGCGGCACCTTGAACAGCACGCCGGATGCGTGGTGGTGCGCCCCGGCTTGGGTCAACAGGGCCCAGGCCGCATACTTGAGTGCCAGGTCCAGGCTGCAGGCGTTGCCGGTTTCGTCGGCTTGCCAGCGCTTTACGTGACGTGCGAACGCCAGTTCGAAGGCCGCCACGTCGCTTGCAGGGGCGCCGATCAAACCGCCCAGTTCGGCCCCGAGGGCGGCGCCGTCGAAGCTTGCGGCGCTTGCCGCGTCATGCGCCTTGGCGGCCTTGCGCTGCACGAACTGGCGCTTGACCTCGAATACCGGCGCCAGTTCATGATGGCGTTCGGCTAGGGCGCTCACCTCGGCCGCAATGCCGAAGAGCAGGCCAAGAAAGTCGTCCATGTAGGGGCTCAATCCCAGCAGCAACTCCGACTCGGCCTTGGCATCAAGGCCAGCAGGATTTTTACGCGCTTGGCCAAGCTTGACCCACAAGCCCATGTCGGATTCCGCCAGGTGCGCGAGAAAGGCCGCATCGACCCGGGTCAGCCCGGGCTGGGTATAAAGATCGGGAAAGTGCAGGTCGAAGGCCAGATTGAGCATCGGGGATGTATCCGTAAAAAACAAAAAAGGCCGCACCTGCGGCCCTTTCGTGGTGGCAGGGCGCTAAGTCTTAGCCGCGGTCAAGCAGCGGCAGCTTGTCGGTCTTGTCTTTCCAGTCGTCGGCATCCGCCAGCGGGCCCTTGGTCTTGGTGATCGACTTCCAGGCCTTCGCCAGATCGACGTTGAGGTCATAGAAGTGCTTTTGGCCGTCCGGCACGTCCTCTTCAGCGTAGATCGCGTTGACCGGGCATTCCGGAATGCACACCGCGCAATCGATGCATTCATCAACGCCTGCGAAGCGTGCGCCCTCAAGCTTGAGAAAAAAGTCTCCAAAATCCCCGGCGTGCGGCGGGCGACTGCCACCTATTTGGGCAAGGTTCTTTC
>JAYTDE010000608.1:0-18098 GCA_043736195.1 Burkholderiales bacterium
AAAAGAATCAGTAGGTACGAACCTTGGCCGGAATCGATTCGGTCGACAGTGGCGTGAAGATCACCGGCTTGTAGTCGATGCGATCGCCCTCTTTGTACCAGAGCGTGTGCTTGAGCCATTCGTCATCGTTGCGGCCGTTGGGGCGCTCCGGCGTGTCATGGCAATCCGCACGATCATGCGCGCCACGGCTCTCTTTGCGCGCTTCCGCTGAAATCATGGTCGAACGCGCCACTTCGATCAGGTTGTCGAGTTCAAGTGCCTCGATGCGCGCGGTGTTGAACACCTTCGACTTGTCGCCGATCTCGGTCAGCGCCACTCGAACCGCCACTTCCTTGATCTTGGTGACACCGTCGACCAGCATTTCCGGGAAGCGGAACACGCCACAGTGACGCTGCATGGTGCGCTGCATTTCGGCGCGCGTCTCATGCACGTTGGCGCCATCTTTCTGATTGTTGAGCCGGTCCAGGCGCGCCAGGGTTGGGTCGGTGGCGTCTTTGGGCAGATCGCGATGCGCCTTGCCGGTCGCCAGATACCTGATCATGCGGTCGCCGGCGGCTTTGCCGAACACCAGCAGGTCGGTCAGGGAGTTGGTACCCAGCCGATTGGCGCCATGCACAGAGGCGCAGGCGCATTCCCCCGCCGCATACAGGCCTTCGATGACCTCATTCGGGCCGGACTTGCCTGGCGCCACCACCTCACCCATATAGTTCGTAGGAATGCCGCCCATCTGGTAGTGGCAGGTCGGTACCACTGGAATCGGATCGCGCGCCGGATCGACGTTGGCGAACTTCTTGGCGATCTCGCGAATGCCGGGCAGGCGCTTGTCGATGGTTTCGGGACCCAGGTGATCAAGCTTGAGCAACAGGTAGTCGCCATCCTTGCCGGCGCCGCGCCCTTCGAGGATTTCGGTAGCCATGGCGCGTGACACCACATCGCGGGAAGCGAGATCCTTGGCGTTGGGCGCGTAGCGCTCCATAAAGCGCTCGCCATCCTTGTTGAGCAGGTAGCCGCCCTCGCCGCGCACCCCTTCGGTGATCAGCACGCCGGCGCCGGCCACCCCGGTCGGATGGAACTGCCAGAACTCCATGTCTTCCAGCGGGATGCCGGCACGCGCCGCCATGCCCAGGCCGTCGCCGGTGTTGATGAAGGCATTGGTGGAAGACGCATAGATGCGCCCGGCACCGCCAGTGGCGAATAGCGTCGCTTTGGCCTGCAGTACCATCACGTCGCCGGTTTCCATTTCCAATGCGGTCACACCCAGCACCGCGCCGTCCTGCGGATCGCGAATCAGATCCAGCCCCATCCATTCGACGAAAAACTGCGTGTTGGCGCGCACGTTACGCTGGTACAGCGTGTGCAGCATCGCGTGCCCGGTACGATCGGCGGCGCAGCACGAGCGCTGCACAGGGGGGCCGGCGCCCATGTTCTGCATGTGCCCGCCAAACGGCCGCTGATAGATGGTGCCGTCTTCGTTGCGATCGAACGGCATGCCGAAATGCTCGAGTTCGATCACGCACTTGGGCGCTTCACGCGCCAGAAATTCGGCCGCATCCTGGTCGGCCAGCCAATCGCCGCCTTTTACAGTGTCATACATGTGCCACTGCCAGGAATCCGGGCCCATGTTGCCGAGTGATGCGCCGACGCCGCCTTGCGCGGCGACCGTGTGCGAGCGGGTCGGAAACACCTTGGTGATCACCGCGACCTTCAAGCCCGCTTCGGACAACTGCAGGGCGCCGCGCAAACCGGCACCGCCGGCGCCGACCACGATTGCGTCAAACTTGCGTACGGTCAATGCCATCTATGCTTTCCTTACTGCAAGAAAATTTTCAGGGCCCACATGCCACAAGCCAGCAGCCAGACCAGGGTACCCACCTGCAGAACCAATCGCACGCCGGTCGGCTTGATGTAGTCCATCCAGATATCGCGAATGCCGACCCAGGCGTGGTACAGCAGACAGGCGATAAAGGTCAAAGTTGCAATCTTCATCCAGGCCGGGCTGAACACGCCATACCAACTCAGGTAGTCCAGCGGCTTCTGCACCAGCAAAACCACCAGCAGCAATACTGTGTAAAGCGCCATCAGCACAGCGGTGGCGCGCTGACCCAGCCAATCCCGAAAACCGTAGTGTGCGCCAACGATGATTCGTTGTTTCATGTTATCGAAACCCGCTAAACGCTAGAGAAAAAGCCGCCATGCGGCAAGCAAGGTGAGTGGAATGCTCACCAGGTACACCGCCCCGGCGCTCATGCGCGCCGAAGCCAGGTCGATACCCTTGTGCATGTCGAGCATCAGATAGCGGATGCCGGCGCAGAAATGGTGCAGAAAACCCCACAGCAAAGCGGCCAACGCGAGCTTGATCCACCATAGCGCCAGCACCTCCTTGACGACATCGAAGCCGATCTCGGTGCCCAGGCTCTTGTCGAGCAGCCACAAAATCAGCGGAATGGCGACAAACATGGCCGCGCCGCTGACGCGGTGCATGATCGACACCCAGCCCGGCAATGGCAACCGAATCTTGGTCAGATCAAGATGCTTGGGGCGTGGTTTGGGAAGCTTGGCGGTGGAAGAAGACATGCCGTTGGGAAAGTCCGTTAGCGAGGCGATTCGGGATCTGGGTGGCGCTCGTTACCAGTGCGCGAAATGCAGCATCCCAGCCAAATAATTATACATCCCGACTATGCTGCACAGCATCAACTGAGTTCGTTCTTGTAGTAGTGGCTATTCGTTGCATAGAGTCCGCGCCTGACTTCAACCGGTTTGTCGCCATAGCTGAAGGTGAGTCGCTCCACCGACAACAGCGGGGTGCCGGTCGGGACACCGAGGATCGTGGCGACTTCCGGATCGGCCGGGACGGCCCGTATCTTCTCGACCGCATGTACCATTTTGATGCCGAACTCGCTCTCGAACATGCTGTAAAGCGGCGCCTTGGAATCGCTCAGGCGTTCGGCCGACAACCCCTTGAAGAGACCGCCCGGTAGCCACAATTCATCGAGCACGCAGGGCGAGCCGGAAAACGCCAGCAGACGTCGAATCGTCACCACCGGGTCGCCTGCCTTGAGCTCAAGCTGGCGCGCGATTTCGGCCGGGGCACGCACCCGGCGACATTCAAGAATGCGGCTCGCCGGATAGCCCTGCTCGCCTTCGTCGGGTACCAGCCGCAGAAACCGGAACTGCGCGCGCGCCTCGGTGTGGGTCGCCACGAAGGTGCCCTTGCCCTGGCGCCGTGACAACAGGTTCTCGGCAGCCAGTTCGTCGACCGCCTTGCGCACCGTGCCCTGGCTTACCTTGTAGCGCACCGCCAGTTCGATTTCCGAGGGAATCATCTCACCAGGCTTCCACTCACCGGCTTCAAGGCGCTGCGTGATGAGCGCCTTGATTTGCTGGTACAGCGGGCTGAAGGTCGGCGAAACCATCGTCGAACCGGGCGCACCTGGCGCTTCATCTGGATTCATTGACCGGATTGAATCACAAAGCCGGGGATTGCGTCTATAACTTGTTTTATGTCTTATATAAGACATAAGAGTCAACTTGACTTTTCCCCCTTGCATTACCTACACTTATGGGTCTGTGCAAAGGCGATCGCCCACCGCACATACCTTTTGTTCGGTGCGCATGGCAAGATGTCGGCGTACCCCTTTTCCCGCCCACTCCAAGATCGAGGAGCAAACCCCATGGCCAAACCCCCTGTTCGCATCGCGATTACCGGCGCCGCCGGACAAATCGGTTATTCCCTGCTGTTCCGCATCGCCAATGGCGACATGCTGGGCCGCGACCAGCCGGTGATTCTGCAGTTGCTCGAGATTCCCGACGAGAAGGCGCAGAAAGCCCTGAAGGGCGTAATGATGGAAATCGACGACTGCGCCTTTCCGCTGTTGGCGGGCATGAGCGCGCATGGCGACCCCGTGACCGCGTTCAAGGATATCGATTACGCCTTGCTGGTAGGTGCACGCCCGCGCGGCCCCGGCATGGAACGCAAGGATCTGCTTGCCGCCAATGCGGCGATATTTACCGTCCAGGGCCGCGCGCTCGACGCGGTGGCATCGCGCAATGTGCGTGTGCTGGTGGTCGGCAATCCGGCCAATACCAACGCCTTTATCGCCATGAAGTCCGCGCCCTCGCTGCCCAAGAAAAATTTCACCGCGATGCTGCGACTGGATCACAATCGCGCGCTGTCGCAACTTGCCGCGAAATCCGGCAAGCCGGTGGCATCGATCCAGAAGCTGGTCGTGTGGGGCAACCATTCGCCCACCATGTACCCCGACTACCGTTTCGCGGTGGCCGATGGTCAACCCATCAAGGGCCTGATCAACGACGAAGTGTGGAACAAGGACACCTTCCTGCCCACCGTGGGCAAGCGCGGTGCGGCGATCATCGAGGCGCGCGGGCTCTCTTCCGCGGCGTCGGCGGCCAATGCGGCGATCGACCATATGCGCGACTGGGCGCTGGGCACCAATGGGCAGTGGGTGACCATGGGCATCGCATCGGACGGCAGCTATGGCATTCCGGAAGACACCATGTACGGCTTCCCGGTGATCTGCGCCGGCGGCGAATACAGCATGGTCAAGGGCCTGGAGATCGACACTTTTTCGCGCGAGCGCATGGACTTCACCTTGAAGGAACTGGGCGAAGAGCGTGACGGCGTCAAGCATTTGCTTCCCTGAGAGAACAGGTCGGGCACCAGCAAGGCGCCCGTTTTTCATGCCTAGCCATCCGCGCGACGTACTTTTCAATGACGGCGTCGCATTGCCGGTGATTCCGGCGTGCGAGCATTTCGCCGGCAATGAAAAATTCATCCGCCGCGCCTTTGACCAGCAGAGCGCCACTGCCGTGAATGACGTAGCGCTGTTCGACGTGCTTTGTGACCTTGAAGATGGCGCAAGCGCCGGCCGCGAAGCCGAAACCGCACAGATGGCGGCGGACCTGATCGCCAGCGGCGACAACCGCTTCGGCCGCGCGGGAGTACGGGTACATGACGCCAGCCATGCGCACTGCATGAAAGACATCGAGATCGTGGTGCGCGCCGCAGGCAGCCGCCTGGCCTACATCACCCTCCCCAAATGCGACAGCCGCATGGATGCGCTGAAGATCGCCTCCTGGATCAACCATGTCGCCGAGGACAACGGCCATCGGCGCATCATCCCGCTACACGTGATGATCGAAACCCACAACGGCCTGCGCGAGGTGTTCGACATCGTCGATCTGCCGCAGATCCAGGGCGTCAACCTTGGCATCATGGATTTCATCAGCTCGCACCAGGGCGCGATACCGGCCGCGGCGATGTCGTCTCCGGGCCAGTTCGACCATCCGCTGATCCGCCGCGCCAAGCTTGAGATCAGCGCCGCAGCCTTGCGCGCCGGCGTGGTGCCGATCCACGGCATCACGCAGGAATACCGCGACCCCGCCGTGGCCGAGTCTGACGCACGGCGCGCACGCACCGAGTTCGGTTACCTGCGACAGCACAGCATCCATCCCGACCAGATCATGCCGATCGTGCGCGGCATGCGCCCGGATGTCGATGAGATAGAAGATGCGGCAGTTATCCTGCTGGCCGCGCAGGCTGCCGCCTGGGGGCCGGTCGGTCACAAGGGCAAGCTGCATGATCGCGCCAGTTTTCGCTATTACTGGCAATTGCTCGAACGCGCGCAGTGCACAGGTGCCGCATTGCCGCCCGACGCACACGCCGCATTTTTCAACTGAGGAAAAAATGATGAGGATGTCAGCTGGAGCGAAGTTCCGCGAGGCCATCAGGACCGAAAGCCCCCTGCAGGTGGCAGGCACCATCACCGCCTACGCCGCGCGCATGGCCGAACGCACCGGCTTCAAGGCGGTGTACCTGTCCGGCGGCGGGGTGGCCGCCAATTCGCTGGGCATGCCTGATCTGGGCATCAGCACCATGGAAGATGTGCTGACCGACGCACGCCGCATCACCGCTGTGTGCAGCCTGCCACTGATGGTCGATATCGACACCGGCTGGGGCAGTGCGTTTAACATCGCGCGCACCATCAAGACCTTCATCCAGGCCGAGGTCGCCGCGGTCCACATGGAAGACCAGGTGGGCGCCAAACGCTGCGGTCATCGCCCCGGCAAGGAAGTTGTCAGCACCGCGGAAATGGTCGACCGCATCAAGGCCGCGGTCGATGCGAAGACCGATGCCCAGTTTGTGATCATGGCGCGCACCGACGCACTGGCGTCCGAAGGCCTCAATGCGGCGATCGATCGGGCCTGCGCCTATGTGGAGGCCGGCGCCGACATGATCTTTCCGGAAGCCATCACTGAACTGGCGCAATACAAGAAGGTCAAAGAAGCGGTAAGGGTGCCGATCCTGGCCAACCTGACCGAGTTTGGATCGACACCGCTATTTACCTTGGACGAACTGCGCAGCG
The DNA here is from genome assembly GCA_043736195.1 of Burkholderiales bacterium. Taxonomy (GTDB): domain Bacteria; phylum Pseudomonadota; class Gammaproteobacteria; order Burkholderiales; family JAEUOS01; genus JAEUOS01. The sequence goes on from JAYTDE010000608.1 coordinate 6,384, forward strand.
CCAATGTCGATATCGCGCTCTATTGCTGCGGGGCTTATCGCGCAATGAATGCGGCGGCGCTCAATTTTTACCAGGTACTGCGGCGCGAAGGCACGCAGAAGAATGCCGTGCCGACCATGCAGACGCGCGCCGACCTGTACGATTACCTCGGCTACCACGAATACGAAAACAAGCTCGACGCCCTGTTTTCGAGGGGCTTGGGCAAATAAGCCAGCATTCCATAAGGAGACCCATATGAGCGAACCAACCCCCCAGGCAGCCGGCCCGAAGCCGAAAAAATCGGTGGCCTTGTCCGGCGTCGTCGCCGGCAACACCGCCCTGTGCACCGTCGGGCGCAGCGGCAATGATCTGAACTACCGCGGCTACGACATTCTCGACATCGCGGATGCCTGCGCTTTCGAGGAGATCGCTTACTTGCTGGTGCACGGCAAGATGCCGAACGCCGCCGAACTGGCCGGCTACAAGAAAAAACTCAAGGCCCTGCGTGGCCTGCCCGCCGCGGTAAAGGCGGCGCTCGAAGCGTTGCCGGCGGCATCCCATCCGATGGACGTGATGCGCACCGGCGTCTCCGCGCTGGGCTGTGCCCTGCCGGAAAAGGATGATCACAACCACCCCGGCGCGCGCGACATCGCCGACCGCCTGATGGCTTCAATGGGGTCGATGCTGCTCTACTGGCACCACTACGCGTTGGGCGGCAAGCGCATCGAGGTCGAGACCGACGACGACACCATTGGCGGGCATTTCCTGCACCTGTTGCATGGCGTCAAACCGCCGGACGACTGGGTCAAGGCCATGCATACTTCGCTGATCCTCTACGCCGAGCACGAGTTCAATGCATCGACCTTCGCCTGCAGGGTCATCGCCGGCACCGGCTCGGACATGCATTCGGCGGTTTGCGGCGGCATTGGCGCCCTGCGCGGTCCCAAGCACGGTGGCGCCAACGAAGTGGCCTTCGAGGTGCAGAAGCGCTACGAATCCGCCGACGAGGCTGAAAGCGATATCCGTGCCCGCGTCGAGAAGAAGGAAGTGGTGATCGGTTTCGGCCACCCGGTCTACACCATCTCCGACCCGCGCAACAAGGTGATCAAGGAAGTCGCGCGCAAGCTGTCGAAGGATGCCGGCGACATGAAGATGTTCGACATCGCCGACCGGCTCGAGACGGTGATGTGGGATGCCAAGAAAATGTTCCCCAACCTCGACTGGTTTTCGGCCGTCAGCTATCACATGATGGGTGTGCCCACCGCGATGTTCACGCCGATTTTCGTCATTGCCCGCACCGCCGGCTGGGCCGCCCATGTGATCGAGCAGCGCATCGACGGCAAGATCATCCGCCCCACCGCCAACTACACCGGGCCGGACGAGCGCAAGTTCGTCCCGCTTGAAAACCGTTGATCCGCCGACACCGATTCCCACCATGAACAGCGCCGACCGCAAGCCTCTGCCTAGCACTTCGCTTGACTATTTCGATGCGCGCGCAGCGGTCGAGCGCATCGCGGCGGGTGCGTATGACAAGCTGCCCTATACCTCGCGCGTGCTGGCCGAAAACCTGGTACGGCGCTGCGACCCGGCCCAGCTTGTCGCTTCGCTCACGCAACTGATCGAACGCCGGCGCGATCTGGACTTTCCGTGGTTCCCCACCCGCGTGGTGTGCCACGACATCCTGGGCCAGACCGCGCTGGTGGATCTGGCCGGCCTGCGCGACGCCATCGCCGCCGCCGGCGGCGACCCGGCCAAGGTCAATCCGGTGGTGCCGGTACAACTGATCGTCGACCATTCGCTGGCGGTGGAAAGTGGCGGCTTCGACCCGCAGGCGGTCGAGAAGAACCGCGCCATCGAAGACCGGCGCAACGAAGACCGCTTTCACTTCATCGAATGGACCCGGCTCGCATTCGAGAATGTCGAGGTGATCCCGGCCGGCAACGGCATCATGCACCAGATCAATCTGGAGAAAATGTCACCGGTGATCCATGCCACGGGCGGCGTTGCCTTCCCCGATACCCTGGTCGGTACCGACAGCCACACCCCGCACGTCGATGCTCTCGGCGTGATCGCCATCGGCGTGGGCGGCCTCGAAGCCGAGAGCGTGATGCTGGGCCGCGCCTCGTGGATGCGCCTGCCCGACATCGTCGGCGTTGAACTCTCCGGCCGACGCCAACCCGGCATCACCGCCACCGACATCGTGCTGGCACTCACCGAATTCCTGCGCCAGCAGAAGGTGGTGGGGGCCTACCTCGAGTTCTACGGTGCCGGCGCCGCCCTCTTGACCCTCGGCGATCGCGCCACCATTTCCAACATGGCGCCGGAATACGGCGCCACAGCGGCGATGTTCGCAATCGATGAGCAAACCATCACCTACCTGCGCCTGACCGGGCGCAGCGACGAACAAGTGCGACTGGTTGAAACCTACGCCAGAGTGGCGGGCCTGTGGTCCGATACCCTGGCCCAAGCCGAGTACGAGCGTGTGCTCACGTTTGACCTGTCGAGTGTGGTGCGCAACATGGCCGGCCCGTCAAACCCGCATGCGCGCCTGGCCACCTCCGAGCTCGCGGCCAAAGGTATCGCCAAGCCCTGGGAATCGGTGCCGGACCGCATGCCCGATGGCGCCGTGATCATCGCCGCCATCACCAGCTGCACCAACACCAGCAACCCGCGCAACGTCATCGCGGCAGGCCTTATGGCACGCAACGCCAACCGGCTGGGCTTGACCCGCAAACCCTGGGTCAAGAGCTCGCTGGCACCAGGCTCCAAGACAGTCGCCTTGTACCTGGAAGCCGCCGGATTGATGCCCGAGCTGGAAAAGCTGGGCTTCGGCATCGTCGGCTTCGCCTGCACCACCTGCAATGGCATGTCCGGCGCGCTCGACCCCGCGATCCAGCGCGAAATCATCGAGCGCGATCTTTACGCCACCGCGGTATTGTCGGGCAACCGCAATTTCGACGGCCGCATCCACCCCTATGCGAAGCAGGCCTTCCTCGCATCGCCCCCGCTGGTGGTCGCCTACGCGCTGGCCGGCACCATCCGCTTCGACATCGAGCGGGACTCCTTCGGCAACGACGCCGCCGGCAAGCCGATCACGCTCAAAGACTTGTGGCCCGCGGACGAAGAGATCGATGCCATCGTTGCATCGAGTGTGAAACCGGAGCAGTTCCGGCAGGTCTATATTCCGATGTTCGAGGCGCGTGCCGGGTCGAGTGAAAAGATCAGCCCGCTCTACGCCTGGCGCCCCCAAAGCACCTACATTCGCCGCCCACCGTACTGGGACAGCGAGGGTCAGGGCGCGCTGGCCGCCAGCCCGCGCACCCTGAAGTCGATGCGCGCGCTGGCCGTGCTCGGTGACAACATCACCACCGACCACCTGTCGCCTTCGAACGCGATCATGCGCGATTCCGCCGCCGGTGAATACCTGGCGAAAATGGGCCTGCCGGAGGAAGACTTCAACTCCTACGCCACGCATCGCGGCGACCACCTGACCGCGCAGCGCGCCACCTTCGCCAACCCCACCCTGAAGAACGAAATGGCGGTCGAGCCCGGACCTGCGGGTGGCAAGGCCAGGACCGGCTCGCTCGCACGTCTTGAACCTGAAGGCCGTGTGGTGCGCATGTGGGAAGCCATAGAGACCTACATGGAGCGCCGGCAGCCCCTGATCATCATCGCCGGCGCCGACTATGGTCAAGGGTCGTCGCGCGACTGGGCCGCCAAGGGCGTGCGCTTAGCCGGTGTCGAGGCGATCGCGGCCGAAGGCTTCGAGCGCATCCACCGCACCAACCTGATCGGCATGGGTGTGTTGCCGCTGGAATTCAAGGCCGGCACCACGCGCTTAACGCTCGGGATCGACGGCACCGAGACCTTCGATGTCGAAGGCGAGCGCACACCGCGGGCTGACTTGACGCTCGTTATCAAGCGTCGCGATGGCGAACGCGTCGCCGTGCCGGTGACCTGCCGCCTCGATACCGCGGAAGAGGTGTCGATCTACGAAGCCGGCGGCGTGCTGCAGCGCTTCGCGCAAGATTTTCTGGAAAAGGCCGCCGCATGACCACCTTCGCACCGCAAATCCGTGTTCCTGCCACCTACATGCGCGGCGGCACCAGCAAGGGCGTGTTCTTTCATGTGCCCGACATGCCGCCGGAGCTGCAACAGCCGGGCCCGGCACGCGATGCGTTCTTGCTGCGCCTGATCGGCAGCCCCGACCCCTACGGCAAGCACACCGACGGCATGGGTGGCGCCACCTCTTCCACCAGCAAGACAGTGCTGCTTTGCAAGAGCACGCAGCCTGATCACGATGTCGATTACCTGTTCGGCCAGGTCTCGATCGACAAGGCGTATGTCGACTGGGCCGGCAATTGCGGCAACCTTTCGGCCGCCGTCGGCCCCTTTGCGATCAGCAATGGCCTGATCGATCCGGCGCGCGTACCCAGGAACGGCCTAGCAACAGTGCGCATCTGGCAGGCCAACATCCAGAAGACCATCATCTCGCATGTGCAGGTCGTCGACGGTCAGGTGCAGGAAACCGGCGATTTCGAGCTCGACGGCGTGACCTTCCCCGCCGCTGAAGTGAAGCTTGAATTCATCGACCCCGCCGCCGAGGAAGAAGGCGCCGGCGGCGCCCTGTTTCCCACCGGCAACCTGATCGATGATCTGGAGGTGCCCGCCGCCGGCAATTTCGCGGGTGGCCGGCTCAGGGCCACCATGCTTACCGCCGGCATTCCGACAATTTTTGTCGAAGCGGCCGCCATCGGCTTCGAGGGCACCGAATTGCAGGATGCGATCAACGGCAGCCCGGCGAACCTGGCCAAGCTCGAAGCCATCCGCACCGCCGGCGCGTTGCGCATGGGCTTGATCAAAAGCCCCGAAGAGATGGCCCAACGCCTGCATATTCCCAAGGTGGCGTTCGTCGCCCCGCCCGCGAGCTACACCGCCTCCAGCGGCAAGACCATCGGCGCAGCCGATGTCGACGTGCTGGTGCGCGCCATGTCAATGGGCAAGCTGCATCACGCCATGATGGGCACCGCAGCGGTTGCCATCGGCGTGGGCGCCTGCGTGCCGGGCACCCTGGTCAACCTGGCCGCCGGCGGCGGCGCGCGCACGGCAGTGCGTTTCGGTCACCCCTCGGGCACACTTGTCGTCGGCGCCGAAGCGGTCCAGGCCGGCGGCGAATGGGTGGTCAAGAAGGCGGTGATGAGCCGCAGTGCGCGGGTTTTGATGGAAGGTTTTGTGCGCGTGCCGGGTTGATGCCGGCGGCGAGTATCCGTTTTCGGTTTGAATCGTTTTTATCGTCAAGGAGCACCACATGCTAGTCGCTTACCGTCAACACGTAGCCGAGCGCGCAGCGCTGGGCATTCCGCCGCTGCCCTTGTCTGCGCAGCAGACCGCCCTGGTCATCGAGCTCCTCAAGGCGCCCCCGGCCGGGGAAGAAAAAACCCTGGTCGAACTCATCACCTATCGTGTACCGGCCGGGGTGGACGACGCCGCCAAGGTCAAGGCTTCCTACCTGGCGGCGGTGGCGCATGGCAGCGAGAAATGCCCGCTGATTTCACGCGAAAAGGCTACCGAATTGCTGGGCACCATGCTGGGCGGCTACAACATTCATCCGCTGATCGAACTGCTCGACGACGCTGTCGTTGGCGCAATCGCCGCTGAAGCCTTGAAGAAAACCCTGCTGATGTTCGATGCGTTCCATGACGTCAAGGAAAAGGCCGACCGTGGCAATGCGCACGCCAAGGGCGTGATCAAGAGCTGGGCCGAGGCCGAGTGGTTCACCAGCCGCCCCGAAGTACCCAAGAGCCTGACCATCACGGTGCTCAAGGTGAGCGGCGAGACCAATACCGACGACTTGTCGCCGGCGCCGGACGCCTGGAGCCGCCCGGACATTCCGCTGCACGCGCTGGCCATGCTCAAGAACCCGCGCCCCGGCATCACCCCGGAAGAAGAAGGCAAGCGCGGCCCGGTCAAGTTCATGCAGGACCTGCGCGCCAAGGGCAATCTCGTGGCCTATGTCGGCGACGTGGTCGGCACCGGTTCGTCGCGCAAGTCTGCCACCAACAGCGTGCTGTGGTGGACCGGTGAAGACATTCCCTTCGTGCCCAACAAGCGCTTTGGCGGCGTCTGCCTGGGCAGCAAGATCGCACCGATTTTCTTCAACACCATGGAAGATGCGGGCGCCCTGCCAATCGAACTCGATGTCTCGAAAATGGACATGGGCGACACCGTTGAACTGCGCCCCTACGAAGGCCGTGCTCTCAAGAACGGCCAGGTGATCGCCGAGTTCTCGCTACGTTCGGAGGTGATCTTCGACGAAGTGCGCGCTGGTGGACGCATTCCCCTGATCGTGGGTCGCGGGCTTACCTCCAAGGCACGCGAGGCGCTCGGCATGCCACCCTCGACCCTGTTCCGCCTGCCGCAAGTACCGCCGGATACGGGCAAAGGTTTCACCCTGGCGCAGAAAATCGTCGGCCGCGCCTGCGGCCTGCCGGAAGGCCGCGGCATGCGCCCCGGCACGTATTGCGAACCACGCATGGCCTCGGTCGGCTCGCAAGACACCACCGGCCCCATGACCCGCGACGAACTCAAGGATCTGGCCTGCCTGGGCTTCTCGGCCGACCTGGTGATGCAGTCCTTCTGCCACACCGCGCCCTATCCGAAGCCGGTCGACATCAAGACCCATCACGAGCTGCCGGAATTCATGTCCAACCGCGGCGGCATTTCGCTGCGCGTGGGCGACGGCATCATCCATTCCTGGTTGAACCGCATGCTGTTGCCCGACACGGTGGGCACCGGCGGCGACTCGCACACCCGTTTCCCGATCGGCATCTCCTTCCCTGCGGGTTCCGGCCTGGTCGCATTCGCAGCGGCCACCGGCGTGATGCCCTTGGACATGCCTGAATCCGTGCTGGTGCGCTTTACAGGCACCATGCAGCCCGGCGTCACCCTGCGTGACCTGGTCAACGCGATTCCGCTGGCGGCGATCAAGCGCGGTCTTCTGACGGTTGAGAAAAAAGGCAAGAAGAACGTGTTCTCGGGGTGCGTGGTCGAGATCGAAGGCCTGCCCAAGCTCAAGTGCGAACAGGCCTTCGAGCTGGCCGACGCCACCGCCGAGCGTTCCGCCGGCGGCTGCACCGTGCGCCTGGATCGCGAACCGATCATCGAATACATCACCAGCAACATCACCATGCTGAAGTGGATGATCGCCACCGGCTATTCGGACGTGCGCACCATCAAGCGGCGCATCGCCGCGATGGAAGCCTGGATCGCCAATCCGCAACTGCTGGCGCCGGATGCGGACGCCGAATATGCGGAAATCATCGAGATCGACATGAACGCGATCACCGAACCGATCGTCGCCTGCCCGAATGACCCGGACGACGTGAAAACCCTGTCGGACGTGGCCGGCGCCAAGATCGACGAAGTGTTCATCGGCTCGTGCATGACCAACATCGGCCACTTCCGCGCCGCTTCCAAGCTGCTCGAAAACAAGCGCGACATCCCCGTCAAGCTGTGGGTGGCACCGCCGACCAAGATGGACCAGAAGCAGCTTACCGAGGAAGGCCACTACGGCGTGCTGGGCTCGGCCGGCGCGCGCATGGAAATGCCGGGCTGCAGCCTGTGCATGGGCAACCAGGCGCAGGTCAAGGAAGGCGCCACCGTGTTCTCCACCTCGACCCGCAACTTCCCGAACCGCCTGGGCAAGAACGCCGACGTTTATCTCGGTTCGGCCGAACTGGCGGCGATCTGCTCCAAGCTCGGGCGCATCCCGACCCGCGAGGAATACATGGCCGACATGGGCGTGATCAACAAGGACGGCTCGAAGATCTACAAGTACATGAACTTCGACCAGATAAAGGACTTCACCGATCAGGCCGACAAGGTCGTGTCCTGATTGGCGGCACCGGAACCCTGACGAAAGCCCCGCCAGTGTGCGGGGCTTTTTTGCGTGGCGGGTGCCGCCGCGTCTGGTGAAAGGGCCCCCCGACCTCTGCCACACCGCACCTACGGGCTTGCAACGCATATTCTCGGCTATAGTTCGCGACCAGGTATGTCTTGGGATGTATGTATAATTCAAGCATACATTCTTGTAGGCCTCCTTGAAAAACACACCTCTCGAAAGCCCCCAGCCATGCAAGCCATCGTCGCTGAACGCGGACAAATTACCTTGCCCAAAGCGGTTCGCGACGCTCTCGGGCTCAGGAAAGGCACACAGTTGAAAGTCGAGCTCGACGGCAGCCGCATCGTCCTGAAAAAGAGCGTCGATGACGCCGTCTCGCGAGCGCGCGGACGCTTCAAGCTGGCCGGTTTCGGCTCCACCGACGAGGCCTTGCGCGCCATCCGCGGGCGCGCGCCGGGCGACCCGCTCGACCAGTAACAATGCTCGCGATCGACTCATCGGTACTGATCGATCTGCTGGGCGAAGACCGCATGGCGGACGCTGCCGAAGCGGCGCTGCGCGCCGCACTGGAGCATGGAGCGGTCGCGGTCTGCGACGTGGTGGTAGCCGAAGTCTGCAGCAGCTTCGGCAATGGCGGCGCGGTGATGCAGGTCATCGAGGAGATGGGCATCACCTACAGTGCGGTCACACGCCAAGCCGCGGTGCGCGCCGGGGAAATGCAGAAAACCTATCGCGAGCGTGGCGGCCGGCGCGAACGCAGCGTGCCTGATTTCATTGTCGGCGCGCATGCGCTGCTTCAATGCACCGGGCTGATCACGCGCGACGATGGATTCTTCCGCGACTATTTCAAGGGCTTGAAGATCATCGTGCCGGGAACAATTTGACCGTCGCCAGGAGCTTCCACAGCACGGAGCAGGAACGCCACGCGCCGGCCGCAAGCGCGGCCTGACCGCCGTCATGCGCTGGTCAGGCCGACACGAATCGCATACTTGGTCAGTTCCGCGACCGTATGCAGGTCGAGCTTGCGCATGATGTTGCGTCGATGCACGTCGACCGTGCTGGTGGCGATATGCAGTGCTTCACCGATCTGCGGCGAACTGCGCCCCTCGGCCAACAAACGCAGTACCTCGCTCTCGCGGCGACCCAGGCGCTTCTGGTCGTGCGCGCCCGGGTTGAGCGCGCCACCGCGCCGACTGGCGTCCACCAGGATCGCCGCCGCCTCGGGGCACAGGAACACCTTGCCCTGCGCGGCACTCTTGATCGCATGCACCAGTTGCTCGCCGGCCGCGGACTTGACAACGTAGGCGATGGCGCCGGCGTCCATCATTCCCATCACGAATTGCCGGTAACTGAAGCCGGACAGCGCAACCACGCGCACCTGTGGATGGCCGGCCAGCAATGCACGCGTCGCATCGATGCCGTTGACCTGGGGCATGCTCACGTCCATCACCACCACGTCGGGCCGCAGGCGGGCGACCGCCGCGTCGATCCGGGTGCCGTCGCCCAGTTCGCCCACCACTTCGATCGCGCGTTCCTTTTCGAGCATCAGGCGCAGCGCTTCGCGGAACATGGTGTGATCATCGACCAGCAGGGTTCGAATCCTCACGGCTTGTTCCCTTGCACCGACGCAGCCGCCGCTGCGGCCGCCTGCAATGGCACCTCAAGGATGACCGAGGTGCCATTGCCGGGATTGCTGCGAATCGACACCTTGCCGCTAAGAAAACCGAGCCTCTCGCGCACGCTGATTAGCCCGAATCCGGCGCTGCCGCCTGCGCTCCGCACGGCATCCGGGTCAAACCCGGCACCGGAATCGCTGACGGTGACCCGCAGGGTGTCGGCTTGGCCATGATCGATGCCGACCACGGCCTTTTCAACCCGCGCATGCTTGGCGACGTTGATCAGCAATTCGCGCACCGCGCGAAACAGGGTCGCACTGACCGCCTGCTCCAGTTTGGTCGCAGTGCCGTCGCTCATGATGCTCACATCGAGCCGGTACATCTGATGCATCTCGTCGGCGATCCACTCCAGGGCCGCCACCAGCCCGAGATCGTGCAGCAGGGGCGGGTTGAGCTGGAAGGCCATGCTGCGCAGCTTGCGGTTGGCCTGATCGACAACCGCGGCGCACGCATCGAATTCGCGGCGCAGGGAAGCCGACATTTTCTGCTTTTCCAGGGTCTTGATCTTGAGGTTGATCACCGCCAGTATCTGCCCGAGATCATCATGCAGATCCTGCGCCAGTGCGCGCCGCTCGCGCTCCTCGGCCAGCACCAGCGCTGCGGAAAGGCGGCGCAGGTTGTCGCCACGTACATTCGACTCGGTCAGATCCTGGCGCGCCGCGCTGGCCGCCGCCGTCGCCAGGTGAATATCGGTGATGTCCGGGGGCAGGCTGGCGCTGCCCGGCGCGTCTTCCCGTTCGACTTGCCGCGCGCTGCGGGCGCGCTTGGGCGACGAAAATTCAGAACCAGGATTTCTTCACCATATCTGATGGACCGTGCCGTCGATGAGGCCGAAGTCCAGGCCATCGCCCGCACCCTGGCCGAAACCCCGGGCGTGCGCGGCGCGCATGACCTGCGCACGCGCAAGATGGGCGACATGATCGTGGTCGACGCGCACATTGAGGTCGATGCAGCGATCACAGTCGAGGCCGGGCACGACATCGCGGTGGAGGCGCGCAAGCGGGTGATGCAGAGGCACCGCGTGCTCAACCTGATGACCCACGTCGATCCGCGGCACCGGCCCGACCTCGATCATCAACCGATCGCGCCCGCCGTGCGTTAGCCAAACGCGCGACGCGGGTGTTCAGGCGCCCGCCTGCATCCGCTGCTCGGTCGGGCGTGACGCAGGTGGCGCCATGCGCGGGCCCGGGCGCGGTTCCGCCCGGCGCGGCCCCTGGCGCACGTTCAGCAGTTGGCGGCGCATCGTCAGAAGGGCGTAGGCCAGGGCCACCATGATGTTGTCTTCATGATCATGCCGCGCATGCAGCGACGCGCCGGCAACCCTGGCTTCCATGCTCACTCCGTACTGGCAGCGATTCGATCATCGAGGTGCAAGGCAAGGTTATTCGCATTCTCGATGCCGAGAAACTGAAGGCGCTGGCGGCCAGCGGTACCGCGCCGCATCGCGCCTCGCCCGCCGCCCACGAGGCCGAGTTCATCATGCACCGTTTTCCACCGCAGCGGCCTGCAAGGGAGCGCGCGGCGACAGCGGCACACGCCGGCGTAGCGTCGGAGCCGGTTCTGGTCGACTAAGGCGCGCACGCTGCGCCGCGGGCCAGCCGCTGCGACAGCACGAATCGGCACCTGCCGCGGGCGCCAGCCGGCGACTGAGCCTGGGACCTACGCGGTCGATTGCGAACCACCGCCCTCGAGCGACCAGGTTACAGCGCGCCTGCCAAGGCGCCCGATACGGGTGTAAAGTCGATCTCGGTCACAAAGTCGGCGCGCGCCCGCCTGACCAGTCAACCGGAGGAGATCCTTGTGGAAAGCAGACGCTACTTCATCAGCGAATCGGAAGTCACGCCCTACAGCCCGGCCAACCATGACGAGACCGTCAACCGCCGCCTGATCGGCCCGGAAACGGTTGGCGCCAAGCATGTCGAGGTGGTGCTGGGCACCGTCGGCGGCCCGCTCGGCGGTGCGGGCGGCGGCGCGCTGGCGCATAAACACCCGGGCATCGAGCAGGTGTGCTACATGCTTTCCGGCCGCGCCCGTGCCGAAATCGACGGCCAGGTGCGCGAGCTGGGCCCCGGCGACACCTGCTTTTTTCCGGCCGACATGGTGCATGTCTTCACGCGCATCAGCGCAGAGCCGGTCAGGGTGCTGGTGATCTATTCGCCG